>JBCCLI010000299.1:0-8222 GCA_039026975.1 Bacteroidota bacterium
ATAAATATAGACGCTACCATTATTAGCTCTGAAGTACTACCTGCCCTTCAGCATACTACGCTAAAGAGAGAAGTAGACTTCCTGGCTCGTGTAAAGACCTCTGATCAACAAGAATTTATCCTCCATTTAGAGTTTCAAGCTCAGAATGAAAAAGGGATGGTGTACAGAATGACTGAGTATGCTGGAATTTTACTTAGAAAATACCAAATCCCGGTTAGGCAGTTTGTCGTATACCTTGGAAATGAGCAAGCTAAGATGGTGTCAAGGCTTCCTGATGATGAAGTCATCTCAGGATTTGAATTACTCAACATACACACATTTTCTTATCAGCAGTTTCTGACTTCCAATGCTCCTGAGGTCATTATTTTTGGAATTTTAGCTGACTTTGAAGGTAAGGATCCCAAAGATGCTAGTAGAGTCATCCTTGAGAAGCTTCTAGCGTTGAATCTGGATGATAGCTTACTAGGGAAGTATATCTCTCAGCTGGAAATATTAAGTAATCTTCGTAACTTAAATCAGATAGTCAACCAATCTATACGTGCTATGCCAGTAACATTAGACATACGGAAAAGTAGCTTCTATCAAGAAGGTATGAAGGAGGGTAAGAAAGAGGGTATTAAGGAGGGCAAAAAAGAAGGTATGAAGAAGGGCAAGATGGAAGCGATGGTAGAAATCCTTAAAAGTATGCACAAGCGAGGCATGTCAATACCAGAGATGGCAGAAATTGTGGGTGTTTCTAAAGAGTTTGTTGAAAGTGTAGTCAATAAGAAAGAATAAGATATACTTTTATCATCCTGGTTTCCTGCCTGGTTATACAATTGAGTTATACTTTTCCTTCAATCCATACGTGCTATGCCAGTAACATTAGACATACGGAAAAGTAGCTTCTATCAAGAAGATATGAAAGGAGGTAAAGAGAAGGCAATGGTAGAGATCCTTAATAGTATGCATAAAAGTGGCATGTCTATTTCGGGGATGGCAGAGATAGTGGGTGTTTCTCAAGAATACGTTGAAAGTGTGATCAATAAGAAAGGGTAAAGTATACTTTCTGCCTACAAAATCACCGTTTTATTCCCATACACAAATACTCTATCTTGAAAGACTAACCTAACTGCCTTGGCTAAGGTCATTTTTTCTATTTCCTTTCCCGCCTTGGACATATCCTTCGCATTGTACCGGTGATTTACGTGCGTTACTTCCTGGTGGATGATGGGCCCCTGGTCTAAGTCCTCATTCACAAAGTGAGCGGTAGCCCCTATGAGCTTAACGCCTCTGTTAAAGGCCTGCCTGTAAGGATTAGCGCCTATAAAGGCTGGCAAAAAGGAGTGGTGGATGTTGATAATGCGATTAGGGAATTGGCGGGTAAACGCTGGTCTGAGGATTCTCATATACTTCGCTAGCACCAGATAGTCGGGCTGGTAAATGCTAAGGGTCCTCAGGACGGCTTCCTCATGTTCTTCCCTGCTCACGTGTTCATGGGTAATATGATGAAAGGGAATCCCGAAGGAACCCACCAGAGATTGGAGATGTTTATGGTTAGAGATGACGGCTAGGATATTCGCGTTTAGCTCATTGAACCTATGGCGAATCAGCAGGTCTCCCAGGCAATGGTGCTCTTTTGTGGCGAGCACTACTATTTCTTTATTTTTCTTTGGGTTAAGCTGAATGCTAGCTCCCTGAGGCAGAGCATCAGCCAAAACTTGTAGAAGCTTTTCCTCTTCAATTTCTCCCTCAAACTCTGTCCGCATGAAAAAGTGGTTGCTATCACTTTCCACAAACTCATCATTACGGGTCACGTTTACATTGAGCTTATATAAAATGTCTGTGATTAAGTAGATAAGCCCTTTATCATCTTCACAATCAATAAGAAGTATATGTGCTGACATATTCATGGACATTTGCGGTCCAAATTAACGGGATTAATGATGGCATTCCCTATCTTTATTCTAAATTTTACTTAACCCTCCTTTCATGGGTCTTCTTGCGCTAGCATTAGCTCCAGTCGCTTTTATTTTCACGTATGTTTATCTGATGGATAAGCATGAGCGTGAGCCACTATTATATCTCATCATATCCTATGTATTGGGTATACTCTCGGCCTTTCCCGTAGTATATATCGGGGAAAAAATGCAGCTACTGACCGGAGTTACTGACTCTTCTTCCCCGCTGGAATTGCTAGTATATGCGTTTGTAGTGGTAGCCCTCACAGAAGAAGGAATGAAATACCTTGTACTTAGGCTGTACGCCTACCCTCAGAAGGAGTTTGATGAGCCATATGACGGCATTATGTATGGGGTGGCTGTATCTTTGGGGTTTGCTTCCATAGAGAACGTGCTATATGTTTTTGGAAGTACAGGCAGTGAAGTGCAAACAGGTATCGTGAGAATGTTTACAGCTGTTCCGGCTCATGCCATGTTTGGAGTAATGATGGGGTACCATGTAGGAAAAGCCAAATTTCTTACTACCTCCCGGCGTACGCTGGAACACCTGATAGGATTAGGGACGGCAGTGTTATTCCATGGATTATATGACTACTTCCTCTTTTTAGGACAAGCCTACTTTATCCCGCTGGCTATTTTTATCCTCATTCTTGGGATCAGGTTAGCCAGAAAAGCCATGGAAGAGCACCAAGAAAATTCACCCCATAAGTACGAGGAGGAGGAACTATAGCTCGCATGGACCACACAGAATTAAGAGACTTACTAGACCTAAAGTATAATCAGTTTAATCAACCCGCCTTCATAGAGGATGATCCTGTAAGTATCCCTCATCTCTTTAGCAAAAAGGAGGATATAGAAATATCTGCTTTTCTCTCTGCCATCATAGCATGGGGGAGAAGAATGATGATTATGCAAAACGCGCGAAAGCTTGTAGAGATGATGGATATGTCCCCCCATGATTTTGTCCTGAATGCTTCCTCCCAAGATATGGAGCCCCTCAAAACATTTGTTCATCGCACACTGAATGGGGAGGATTGCCTGGCAATGGTACTCGCCTTACGGAAAGTATATAAAGAGGATGGAGGCTTAGAGGGGATATTCTCAAGAATGAGGAAAGAAGACTCTACGGTATACGAGGGGATAGAACAGGCACGTGCTGCTCTACTGGCATCTGATGGCTTTCCCGCTAGAACCCATAAACATGTGGCTAGCCCGGCAAGAGGATCTGCAGCCAAACGTATCAATATGTTCCTCCGCTGGATGGTCAGAAAAGACGGAAGAGGCGTAGACTTTGGGATATGGAAACATATAGCCCCTCACCAACTGATTTGCCCCTTGGATGTACATACTGGAAATGTAGCGCGTAAGTTGGGCTTGTTAGAAAGAAAGCAGAACGACTGGAAAGCGGCACTGGAACTTACCCGGAAATTGAAGGTATTTTCAGCTGAGGACCCCGTAAAGTATGATTTTAGTCTGTTTGGCTTAGGCGTATATGATGGGTTTTAGCATGTAATAAGTAGTGGTAATATGTAGGTTTTTATGGTAACATGAAAGTTCATTAAGTCGTTAATTATTTATACTGAAATGAATTAGCCATGTATCAAAACCTTCTATCCCTCACCCTGGTCCTAGCCTTAATTGGCGGATGGAGTTTACAGTTACGGTCCTTTTCAGATGGACCCCCAACAGGAAGAACAGGCGCGCCAGGAGAGTTAACCTGCAATATAGGATACTGTCACAGTAACTTTCCTGTCAATCCAGCAGATGCCACTACCTTTATTTCTACCAGCATACCAGAAAGTGGATACATTCCGGGAGAAACCTATGATGTTTCAGTAGGAGTAAAAAAAATGGGTATGAAGCGGTTTGGGTTCCAGTGGACTGCTACATCAGAGAATACTTCACAGGGAATGGGAGAAATAATTAACCTGGATGAAGATAAAACCCAGTTAGTAACAGAAGCTGGTAAAACATATATCATGCATCAGGTAGCTCCAGTGGTAGATGATAGTTCCTCCTGGAACTTTCAGTGGAAGGCCCCCATTAGCAATGCAGATGATGCCGTATTTTACCTGGCCGTAGTAGCCTCTAATAATGATGGATTCAGAACAGGAGATTATGTGGCCCTGGATACCTTAGCCATACCTTCTCAATTGACTACTAGCCTTCAGGGTAGATTTCCAGACCAGTATAAGCTTCGCGCTTACCTAGCTGGTGAGACTCTTGTCATGGAAGGAATGTTAGAAAACCCACTTCCTTTTACCCTGACCATCATGGACCTTAGTGGAAGAAATCTGGGTAAAGTACGTATCATGCCTCATGCGCATGAATGGGAGTGGAAAGTACCCAGAGAAATGCTTGTCAATGGCGTATACCTAATTTCAGCTAAAAATGATGAATTCTTCATCACCAAGAAGGTGATCATTCATTAGGAATAGACTGGGAACTAATATGCAAGTAAAGGCTCACTCTAAGATGATTGAAACCTTATTGGAATTAGGTTTCGTATCTGTCCCCTTCCTTAAACCGCATACTAATCTGCTAGCAACACTAGCTTCCTGGCTTCAAACAAACGGTTACCTTCAAGTATTCTCAACTGATAAATACCTGTTGGTAAGGTGGAAGGGAGCACTACAGGGGAAGAAGAATCAGAAAGAATCTTCTCGTATACCTTCTGTCCTGTCATATTGACTATTTCGACTTGAGTATTATGTAGGTTAACATTGGGCCCATTCAGGTAAAAAGTTCCTGTTGTTGGATTGGGATAAAGGGTGAAGGTTTCCTCTTCATTTACCTTAAGGGTAGAGACGCTAAGGCAGCTACCTTTCTCTAGTAAATCTCTTTGGCATAAGAGAAATTGCATGGTTTCTATATGCTCCCCCCCATACAAGAGAGAATCAGCATCTAAAAGTAGCAAGGCAGCATCTCTCATATCCATTCCCCTATAGTTACTGTAAACTTCTTGGAGAATAAGCCTATCTGTAATATCTCCACCTAGTGCTTGGTGGATATCAGTTAGCAGGGCTGACCACACACTCCCAAAATCATATACACCTGTGGAGGAAGGTGGATAAGATTCTATCCCGTTAGCAACTCTTCCAGGCCAGAACTCATTATGGCCGTCCCAGTTAAAGAGGGTAAACCACTCAAAATCTGATAGCTGCTGGGAGTACCTAGCTGCCAGGTAATCACAAATTCCTTCATCTACTGCTCTATGCTCTAATCCTACAGGGACTGCTCCTATGGCATCAAATGATAGGGCATGTCCATATTCATGAATGATAATATCCGCGTCCTCTGCATCATCTACTCCTCCATCTCCAAAGAGTATATAGGCTTCCTCCCCTCGGATAAAAAAGCCTGATCCATCTACGTCTTCTAGCCCATGCGCATCCACACGCACAGGGTAGTTATGTAAATCATTGAATCCCAGGCTTTGGATGTACCGCTGGTAAGTGTCAATGTGGTAATAGCACATGACGTCTTCAAAGTATGATTGGTCTCGGGTAAAGAAAAATTCTCCTGTAGTAGAAGTAGCCACTGGAAATGAGAATTCTCCTATATCCTCTACGCTAACGTAGGGCCCTTGGAGTTTAAACGTGCCATTCTCAAAGGTCACGTCTTGTAAGACTACTGTATCCCTCAACTGGGCCAGATTACTCAGATTAGCATCAAACTGGTCTGTCAGGAAATTCCCCTGTACAAAATCTCCATAGGTAGATCTGGCCCGTGTGATAGGGTCAGGGAGAAATACCAGACCTTTAGCTGAAGTATCATTCACATAGGGTTTATATCCACTGATTAGATTGTGTTGCTGTAGGACTTGCTGAGTATTAGCATCCAGGATGATTTCCTGCTGGAAAGGGTAGGCATCCAGCTTCAGGGTAAGTTTATAGGCAGGAATAAGCCCGTTTTCCCCTGAATAATAAACGGCCTCCTGCTGATAGGAAGTAAGTCCCTGTGTGTGGGAGAGAAGGTTTGCTTGAAAGGAGGTGGGAAAACTTCCTGTTACATTTTCAAACGCACTCAAGTTATCCATGATAGAGATGATGCGACCAGCTCTATTTATATTAGCTTTGATACCGGAGCCTGCTATGGGGGTATTATCAGCCAGTCTGAGATGCCTAAAGGTAAAATGCCATCCTCCAGGGCTTTCTTTTTCATACGCTAGTATGAGCTGAGTCTTTGTTCCTCTTTCCTCTTCAGCATAAGTAGCAAGAACTGACAGAACTGCCTCAGCTGCAGGAGAAAAATTAGGTTGTTGCTGGGGATTTAGGTCAATAGCTACCTTATTATATACCGACTGACTGTGGACTGATCCCAGCCAT
The DNA here is from genome assembly GCA_039026975.1 of Bacteroidota bacterium. Classification (GTDB taxonomy): domain Bacteria; phylum Bacteroidota; class Bacteroidia; order J057; family J057; genus JBCBKZ01. The sequence goes on from JBCCLI010000299.1 coordinate 6,269, forward strand.
AACAGGTACATACCCATGAGAATAGTGATCTTTTGCATACTTACATCCTACTACCTTCTATTACTACCAAAAAGCCTGCCTCCACCAATTTATGATTAATTTCTCCAAAATTTGGCTCATTTACAGCAAATGTCTGCTTACAATCTTCAGCATAATCAGCTGATATCAACTCCAGGTTAAAAGGGTGAAGAATTTTATTTACCTCAGAAGTCCTTGTATAAGGGTAACGTATAGAGAAGAGGGTTTGTGGATTAAGCTGCCTGAGATTATTATTGGCTAAAGCTGCTTCAGCTGCGGTTCTATAAGCTTCTATCAACCCTCGGATCCCTAACTTGGTTCCTCCAAAATACCGTACTACTACGATGAGGATATTGGTGGTTTCTTTAGCCTTAATGGCAGCTAAAATGGGGGTGCCTGCACTGTGTGCTGGTTCTCTGTCATCCGTAGCAAAGCTGAGTTTCCCCTCTGCTCCTAATCTGTAGGCGTAACAGTGGTGCCTGGCATCATAGTATTTCTTTTTGAGCGGAGCCATATGGAGCTCTAGTTCTTCCACTTTCTTGAAGGGATAAGCAAAGCTGTAAAACTTTGATCCTCTATCTTTAAAGAACCCTTGTGAGGAAATTTCTGGTTCAAACAAATGCATAAAAAAAGAAATCCAGTTTCATGGAATCCTGAACTTAATCATTATTTTCTACGCAATAACACATTTATCCTTCGCTAAGCCATGCAAAAATATACACCCTATATACTCTCTGTTCTGGGGATAATCCTGCTAGCCTTCTTTGTCTGGTATTTTTCCTCCATTGTCATTTACCTTCTCATTGGGGCTGTTATCGCCTTAATAGGTATGCCTATTGTAAGGTGGCTGAGCAAGGTCAAGATAAAGGACTACCACCTTCCTGATAGTGTAAAAGCCATCATTACCCTACTTGTCATTTATGGAATTCTCTTTACCCTCTTCATTAGTTTCATCCCGGTCATTTTAACCCAGACCAGAAATTTAGAGAGTATAAATACCGAGGCAGTTAAAGAGAGCTTGAAAGAACCCATAGCAGAATTGGAAGCCATGAACCAGACCTATCAGTTTACAGATGGATCCCAGTCAGTAGAAGAATATTTTCAGGAGAAGGTGCTATCTACCATTAGTTCCGTACGCTTTTCAACCATTGTAAATGATGTACTTGGCTTTACAGGTAACCTCTTCATTGCGCTATTTGCTATTTCCTTTATTGCTTTTTTCTTCCTGAAGGAGCGGGACCTGATGTATAATATCCTCTTATCTTTTATTCCGAAGGAGTATCATGAGAAAATAAATGTGGTACTGGAAAAGGTGAAAACCTTGTTGAGTCGCTACTGTATTGGACTTGTCCTGGAGGTATTATTAGTGGGAGGTCTGATAGGAGCGGGATTGGCTTTGTTAGGGGTAAAGAATGCTTTGGCCATCGGGATATTTGCCGGTCTCTTTAATGTGATTCCCTATTTAGGTCCGGTGATAGGAGCGTTACTTGGCATTTCACTGGCTATCCTGAGTAGTCTGCAGTTAGACTTCTATTCTCAAATGGTACCCTTGGTATTAAAAGTGGGAGTAGTTTTTCTCGTAGTCCAGTTGATAGATAACTTTGTGTTCCAGCCCATGATCTACTCAAGCAGTGTAAAGGCGCACCCACTGGAAGTATTCCTGGTGATTTTGATGGCTAGTAGCATTGCAGGCGTACCGGGAATGATTTTGGCTATTCCTACTTATACCATTCTTAGGGTGGTAGCAAAAGAATTTTTCAATCAGTTTACTATCGTTCAGAACATCACGAAAGATATTTAATATGAGCCAAGAAAACCCCTGGAAGACCCTTTCTCAAAATACTAAGTATGACAATAACTGGATTAAGGTTACGGAATTTCAAGTGCTAAATCCCGCAGGTAGAGAGGGAATTTATGGAGTGGTTCATTTTAAAAA
>JBCCLI010000300.1:0-8206 GCA_039026975.1 Bacteroidota bacterium
CCTCTGTAGGCTGCTGCCAATAAATTCGTATCCATCAGAAACAAGAGAAGGCTATTCACCAATAAACAAGTGAATAACCCAAATAGGACATAAGCCCATTTCTGTTGTCGGGATACTAAGGTTCTCTTCATAGTTCCTGCATAAGCGTCATGTTGGCTGCTCCCTCCTGAAGGTAGTAACTGGCATCTGCTGTTAGTGATCCATAAGTGTCAGACCTGCCTCCCGGCCAAAAGATACGTACCGAGTCTACCTGTGAGTTGTTCCCCAGCCCGAAGGTGAGTATCCTTTCTGATTGGGATAGATAGCCTTCAGCAGAGACTACACGCTGCATTTGCTGGCTTCCCTTACAATAAACTTTCACTACCGCTCCTATAGCATCTCGATTAACCGTTTTTCCTTCCAGTTTTATTCTGAGGTAGTGATAGCTATGTTCTGTATCATTTCTCAGTAAATGAACAGGCCCATCGTTCTCGCTTAATAGCATATCCAGATCTCCATCATGGTCTATGTCTGCTACTGCAGAAGCTCTGGCTACCAAAGAATCTGTCAATACACCTCCTATTTTACTCGCCTTATCTTCAAAGGTCCCATCTCCTTTATTCACAAATAAATGAGGTAACTGTCTAAAGGAGATGTCAGGTGCTTTCTTCTGAATATCTGTAAATACGTGTCCATTTGCTGCCAGTAAGTCCTGATCTCCATCCAAGTCAGCATCAAATAGGCTTAGTCCAAATGTCAAAGTTAGGAAGCTTGGTTTTCCAATATGAGAAGCATAAGCATTGTCTATAAAGATGCCATTAGGTAAGGCTTTATAAACGCTGATGGGTTGTCTGGAGAAGTTCCCTACGGCAATGCTCTCAAATCCACTATTATCCATATCACCAGCGACCAGGCCCATACCCGCCCGGGGTTTTCCATCTTGATTATAGGCTATCCCTGCTGAAGTACCTACCTCCTCAAAAGTTCCATCTCCTTTATTGTGGAAGAGTAAGTCCGGCTGCATGTCATTTGCGACAACTAAGTCCAACCACCCATCTTGCTCTATATCTATGATGGTTAAGCCAAGGGTTTTAATAGGAGAAATCCCATTAGGCCCTAGAAAACCAGCTTCGCTTGTCATGTCTGAGAAAGTTCCATCACCATTATTATGATAGAAGACCCCTTGTTCACCTTCATACAGATTGGGATGGCAATAGTTATCATGAATTCCATCCAGAGAACACCAGATATTTCTGTCCATATCCTGGTTCCAGACCAGGTAGTTTCCCACGTATAGATCCAGATACCCATCATTGTCAGCATCAAAGAAAATAGAGGCTGTACTCCACACAGCTTTGCCTTGTACGCCAGCAACCTTACTGATATCTGCGAATGTTCCGCCCTTATTTTCCAGCAAGAAGTTTTTTGTGAGGGTGGTCACATATAGGTCCTGATCTCCATCATTATCTATGTCTCCAGAAATACATCCAAAAGTGTATGCTTCTACTACATCTAAACCGGCTTCCGCTGTTATCTCCTTGAATTGAGTATTTCCAAAATTTTTAAACAGCCTTAATGAGGGAACGCCTTGTACCTTGCTCTTCTCCCACTTACCCCCGCCTGTGAGTAGCACATCCTGATACCCATCTCCATCATAGTCAATAAAGGAGGCACCTCCTCCCATAATTTCAGGCATAAAAAACTCTCCGTAAGCCCCTGATTCATGCTTAAATGATATCCCTCCCTCTTCGGTGATATCTTTGAACCTTATATCCATTTCCTCCTCATGACTGAGGCTTTCTTTTTGTGGTTCTTGCTTATTGGCACAAGACAATAGGCCTCCAGCAAGTAGGCAGCTAAAAAGGAGGAAGTAGTAAGTAAAACGACTATTCTTTTGCATATCCGTGATAATCAAATAGCTGCAGGCTATTGTTATTCCTAGCACTAATCAGGACCTGAGAGGTTTCATCCTTCCCTAGCCTAAGCGATTTCAAATCTTTTACATCTCCATGAATAAAAAGGCCACTTTCCTCATTGGGTATAGCTTGAAAAGCACCTGCCCCATTTCCTATAAGTAATAGGCCTAAGGAGGCATCATTTCTGGGGGTTTCTATTTCTGTCCAGTACAGGTTTCCAGCTATTACCAAGTCCAGGTTCCCATCCTGGTTCCAGTCTTGTACCTCTATCGCATTGACAGAAGAGACTTGGGCTAAATTAGGTAAGGGAGAATGACTCCATACAGAATCTCCCCTATTCACTATCAGAGAGGTAGCAAATTGAGTGGCGTGGTATTGTAACGCATTTCCCAGGTTACTTTCTCCATATACCTCAATCAGGGTAGCTGAGGCAAAAGACTCATAATCGCGAAACTTCAACTCTATAGCTGGAATTTGCTCAGATGAGCATTGCCGCCCTCTTAGGGGGAACTGTTGTCCTGCTTGTTCATATCCGAGAACAATGTCCGTTTTACCATTACCATCAAAATCTCCGGAATACACACTAAAGGGCGCTTCCGGGCTTGCCTTATATTTTAGATTATTTCCAATATTTCCCGCTACATAGTCCGTATCCCCATCTCCATCAAAGTCTCCTTCTGCCAGACTTTGCCACCAACCTACCTGTGAATCCAATCCAAAAGCGGATGTTTGGTCCGAAAACGCCTCTCCCTCATTTCTAAAGAACTGAACAGGCATCCACTCAGCTGCTATGATAAGATCAAGCTTGCCATCTTCATTAAAATCTGACCATAGTGCGTCCGTCACCATACCTAAGTCTGTTAATGCCGGGAGAACTTCATTAGACACTTCCGTAAAACATACATCCTGACCTACGCCACCTTCATTTCTCAGAATATGACTACTTGCTGGTGAAGGATATCTTCCAGGGATTAGTCTGCCACCTACAAATAGATCCTGGTCCCCATCTCCATCAAAATCTCCCGCCTTTACACAGCTCCCTGCAGTGTAGAGTTCAGGTATGGAAGCCGTGGCTTTCTCAAACACTCCTTCTCCAAGGTTTATATATAAGCGGTCGAGAAGATATTCCTGGCTACCCACAAATTCCCCTCCTCCACTTATCACATAGAGATCCAGATCATTATCTCCGTCAGCATCAAATAAGAGTGAACCTATGTCTTCATACTTTTTATCTTCTTCCCAAGGCCCTGGAAGTTTATCAAATGCACCTGTAGCATTTTGGATAAATAGGCTAGCTGGCTCATTGTAGGCGTTCCCTACAAAGAAATCCTCTAGTCCATCTCCGTTTACATCTCCAGTGGATAAGGCTGGTCCCAAACGGGAATACTGATAGGGTAAGAGGGGTTCCAGGTTATAATCGTTATAGGAACTTTCCCTATGCCTGTATTCGAGAGAAACATCAGTAGGCGTTTCTTGGAACGGGGTCTTTTTGCTCGCTAATTCCTCCGCTTTCTGAGGGGATAGGGCATCAGCGTAAGAAATGGTTAGCACCTGGTCAGCAGCTACATTCGATAAAAGTTGTTCTTTTCCGTCTGGCCACCGAATATTCACTTTTTCTACTCTATTCTTCTGTCCTAATCCAAAATGGAGGATAGGTTCTACTGAAGATTGGAAGCCTCTGGTCAAGCTTAAAGACTGGAATTGGCTACCTTTACCATCTTTCAGCTCTACCTGGGTACCTATCCCTAGGGGGTTTTCTGTTGGGCCGTCTAATTTGATACGCAGAAAATGCTTACCCATGGTCTGATTTTGGAAAAGGCTGGCTTCCATATCCATATTATTGGTGACCAGATCCAGATCACCATCATTGTCCAGGTCAGCATAAGCTATTCCATGAGAGAATCCTTTCAGGTTTAAGCCCCATTCTTCACTTACATCCGTGAAAGTTAGGTCCCCATTATTCTGGAATGCGTAGTTTTCAATTTTTTCAGAAGGGATATCCTCGTAATTAATATTTTCCAGAGAACGTGAAAAGTTGATTTTGACCTTCATCGAATTCACAAAATCTCTGTTATTCACATCTCTTTTTATTCCGTTGGTTATCACTAAATCCTTCCATCCATCATTATCCAAGTCCGCAAAAAGAGGCCCCCAGCTCCAGTCTGTGGCTGAGATGCCTGCCAGGCTACTTACATTACTAAATTGCTGGATGCCATTTCCATCTCTACCTCTGTTTAGCTGCAGGCTGTTATACATATACTGATAGTGGAATCCACTTTGTACCATATTCCAGAAGAGAGATGGATTCATACTCGCCATGTTTTCTTTATTCCGACGATTGTCTTTTGGGGTCATATCCACCTGAACAATATCTACCAACCCATCATTATTATAGTCCGCAGCATCACTCCCCATACCGAATAAGGAAGTTTGCCTAGTCGATTGTTGTAAGGATTCAGTAAAGGTTCCATCTCCCTGATTTATGAACATCCGATCAGGAGTACTAAAATCGTTTGACAAATAAATATCTTCCCACCCGTCAGCATTAAGATCTGCCACACTCACCCCCAGGGTAAGTCCATAATTAGCTACTCCTGCAGCAGTTGACACCTCCATGAAGTGTCCATCCCCCTTATTCTCGTAAAGATGATCGCTATCCTGGAGGGCCAGATTTTCCATCTTTTCCTTGTAATACCTATTTGAGCTACCAAAGGGAGCTGTGGGATAGTTGCCCACATACAGGTCCAGGTCTCCATCTTTATCGTAATCAAAAAAGGTGGATTGTATGGAAGGACCTCTGTCTGCAATTCCCCATTTTTCTGCCTCTTCAGTGAAGGTCGGAATGGCTACCTCTGCTTCTTCATTCGAGATACCTCTATTGACAAATAATTGGTTTTTTGTATTAAACCCACTTCCAGATACAGAAACATAAATATCCAACCAACCATCATGATTAATATCTACCAAAGCTATACCTGTATACCACCGACTATCGCCTGATACGCCGGCTTCTTTCCCTATCTCTAAAAATTGCCACTCCCCCTGATTCAGATACAGAGTGTTCTCCACCATATTTCCGGTAAAGAAAATATCAGTTAATCCATCATTGTTAAAATCCCCTGTAGCTACTCCTCCACCCAGGTATAAGTAGGGGTATTTGTAGTAGTTAAACTCAGCCGTTTCTTCTATTCGGTTGTTAAAGAGAACTCTTGTTTCAGTAGCGTTTTTTTGAACAAAGGTAGTGGTAGCTTGCCCTTGTTTGTCTACCTGGCAAGAAGATATATTTACAAAAATTAGAAGTAGTAATAGCCATCTCATAAGCATCATTTTTCTGGACAAATGCCTCATCCCCGAAAACCAGGGATGAGGCTTACTAAAACCTGCCAGGTAATGATTACCTGCAACAAGGATTCTGTTCCCAATCCTTTCTCAATAACATTTCATTTAGCGGGATAGGTGCGTAATAGTAAGGTTCAAATGAAGCCTCAGAATTCACATCTACAGATGGATTGAGTGGGAGTTCATTGGGGAAATCCCTCTTGGCGGTAGCTTCTGCTACTATCTGATTTCGGACAAGGTCCCACCAACGTTCCCATTCACCTGCAAATTCCCAAGCTCTTTCATCTAGCACGGCTCTATGAAATTCATCCCCGGATAAGCCTGATGCCAGGTCAACATCTGGATTAGGAATATCTAAAGATACACCTGCAGCCCTTCTCTTAATGGTATTAATAGACGCGTATGCCTGCGCACTAGGACCACCTTCAGCCTTATTAGCTGCCTCAGCATAAATGAGGTGAGCATCAGCATATCTTAGCACATATACATTTAGACTATTGATAGTTTGCACCTGGAAGCCTCTGGTTTTCAGGTAATAAGGGTGCCCCTGAGAAGTTTCCTGCCAAGGAATACCTCCACCAAAAATGGTTTGGAAGGTAGCCTCTTTACGGGGTCCTTCAGGAAATTCTTCAAAGAACTTAATCTCTGAGTAATAGTCATCCCATCCTCCCTCTTCTGCTTCTGCCCCAATGGAGAAAGGCAACCTATTTGATAGTCCCCAATCTCCACAGGTAGCACATGCCTGAACCGCCAATACACTTTCAGAATTATTATCATTTGCTTCTAGCCAGAGTTCTGAGTAATTGCTCAGCAAACCATTCGGCGCATTGTTCAACACGTCTATGGCTTTTTCCGCAGCTAAGGCATAGTTCTCAGATCGTTTCAATGGCCATCCGGCTGAAGTGAGATACACTTTGGCTAGCATCAGTTTTGCTGCCCACTTATTTACTCTCCCAGGTTCGTCAAACCAGGTATCAGGAAGTCTGTCTTCAGCAAACCTTAGATCAGAAATAATCAGATTATATACTTCCTCTACACTATTCCGAGGTTCATCACCGGTAGCATCAGCTGTAACTATGGGAACTGGCCCAAAGGTTCTTACCAGGCGGAAATATGCCCAGGCACGTAGAAAATATGCCTCAGAGGCAATAGCATCCCTATCAGGGCTCTCTGCTACCTTTTCAAAGTTGTTTATTACGGCATTGGCATGGAAAACCACTCTAAAAAGGGGATCCCAGTTATGCTGCTTTAGCCATTCGTAGGATGGATTAGCAGTAAATCTGTCAAATCCCCTAAATGGTTCTTTGTTACTTCCCTCTCGAGAAGTTACATCATCTCCTGCCAGGGTGGGCATTCCTCCCTGGGCATTTAGCCAGAATTCCATAAACGGCCTGTATGCTGCTACTACACCCGCCTTTAAATCATTATTGTTGTTGTAGAATGATTCAGGCGTCAATAGTCCATCCGGCGTTTCTTCTAACTCTGCACAACTGGCAATCAGAAGAAGAATAGTGAGTATTGAGAATATTTTAATTGAAATGAATTTCATAACGTACGGTCATTAACACGAATTAAAATGTCAGATTTAGTCCAAGGGTTACTACTCTGGGGTTAGGATAGGTCCCATTATCTACACTGAGATTCACATTAGAATCTCCTGCACCTGATACTTCGGGATCATATCCCTTATAATCTGTTAGCGTGATCAAATTTTGCCCACTGGCATACACAGTCACTCCATCAAGGAAATCAAATCCTAAGTCTGAAGGGTTGATGGTGTAGCTTAAGCGAATATTTCTCAACCTGACAAAGCTTCCATCTTCCACGAATCGAGAATCCTCGGGAACCTGGAAGTTAGTCGATGAGAATGCTGGAATATCTGTATCCTGATTCGAGGGTGTCCATCTATCATTAATATCTCCATGGGTGGGCGTTTTTACATCTCCACTTGCCCCTAGCATAATGGCTCTTTGAATGTTAAAAATATCATGCCCCATGATGGACTGGATAAATATGTTTAACTCAAAGTTTTTGTAGTTGAAGGTATTATTGAAGCCCCAGGTAAAATCCGGGTTTCCGTTTCCAATGATGGTCACGTCATCTCCATTAATTACCCCGTCATTATTGAGGTCTCTGTACTTTGTATCCCCAGGCTGCAAGCCATAGGTAGCCGCCTGGCTTTCCTCACTGGATTGCCAAACACCATCATTCACATATCCCAGAAAGTTTCCTAATTCTCCCCCCACATCTACACGGGAAAGGATACTACCAGACCCTGCAAAGGCTCCACCTATGAATAGGTTATCTACATCACCAAGGTCTAGTACCTTAGTTCTGTTTCTTGCAAAATTCAGGCTTGCCTCCCAGAAGAAGTCTTCAGAGGTAGCCAGTACTGCACTTAAGTCAATTTCAAAACCTTTATTCTCTAATTCGCCTACGTTTCTTAACTCGCTGGCTTGACCCGTGTAGCTGGGAATACTGACAAATAGGAGAAGATCCGTAGTGTTCTTCTCATAATAATCCACACTTAGGCTCAGTCTTCCATCCCAAAAGCCAATATCAAATCCAGCATCTAACTGGGTAGTGGTTTCCCATTGGAGATCAGGATTAGAGAACCTACCGGGAGCGATCCCGAGAATAGCAGAACTATTATCTACTACAGCATTAAAGGGAAGGCCAAACCGTAACAATCCAAAGGTGGAATAGGGATTAATGGCCTGGTTTCCTATCTGTCCATAGCTGGCCCTCAGCTTGAGGTTGCTGAGTAGGGGAGAATTTGCCAGGAATTCCTCTTGAGAAAGTCTCCATGCAAATGCCACAGAAGGAAAGACACTATACTTATTTCCTTCAGCAAATTTAGATGAGCCATCTACTCTTACAGTTCCCGTCAGTAAATATTTATCTGCAAAATCATATTCTACTCTCCCCATATAAGACCTTAAGGCTTCCTCCGATTGGAAAGAGTTAATAAA
>JBCCLI010000301.1:0-8183 GCA_039026975.1 Bacteroidota bacterium
CCTTCCTCAAACCACTGCTTGATTAGGTGGTGAGAGATGCTGGTAAAAGAGGGGAGTTTCAGTCTACCTGAAAGGAGTTCTTCCGTAAAAACTTCCCGGCTAAACCATCTGGCATTTTCTAATTCTCCATCATGTAAGATGACCTCTTCATTACTGGCTTGTGCCCGGTATCCCAACATAAGGGAGGCTGGAAAGGGCCAAGGCTGAGAAGAGACATAGGTGGAGCTAATGACGTTAATGTTGGTCTCTTCATATACTTCACGCTTAATGGTTTCTTCTACTGATTCCATAGCTTCTACGAAACCTGCCAGCACAGAATATCGGCCTACTGGCCAGTTAGCCTTCCTCCCCAGTAGGCACCTTCCATCATGTTCCACCAATACAATCATAGCTGCGTCTGTACGCGGAAATTGGTCATGGGCCTTTTCCGGATTCAAGCAGGTACGTGCAAAGCCTCCTTTCGTAGAGATAGTTTTATACCCACACCTTCCACAATATTGAGCTGAAGCATGCCAGTTGGATAGGTATGCTGCAAATGCCAGAAGGGCGTTCTCCTCATGTGAGATATTTTCTGATTTACTTCTCAGCCTCGCCCACTCGGTTTTACCCATAACTTCTGCAGAGAGTTCTGAATGATCTTTTATAAAGGTAGCCAGGAAATATTTTCCCTCAGTTAAACCCAGAAAGATGGCTTCTTCAGGAAAAGGGATTTGATGTTTTTCCAGTAGAACAGGAAGTGAGGTATTTTTAGCAAAGAGATTTTTGCTATCCCATACAGGGATGAAGCGGGCCGCAGGATCTTCTATGATCTTCTTATGCCCATTTCCATTCCCTCTTTCCAAGCCCTTTCTATCAAGAAACTGCGTCAAATAAAATAGCGTATCCTGCATTTTCCTTCTTTTGCCTGCCAGTTAGCCAGATTTTTTTGATTCTCCAAAGAGAATCAAAAACTCCATTGGACTAAGGAAGGCCAATGGAGTCTCAGACATATAAAATACCAGGATAAACTAACTTGTTACTTACCCTTATCTGATTTGGGTGGAGCATCATCTCCCTGATCATCGTCTTTATTTTCTTCCTCTTCCTCCACATCAAAGACTTCTACGTCAAATTTATTCCACTTGCCTTTGAAGCCTTTCTTAAAAGCCTCTCTTTCTTCAGGGCTCATATCCTTCATTTTCTGGCGTATTTTTTCCCTCCATCTGTCTTTCATTCTATTTTTAAACCAGTGTTTCTCTCTTCTCCTACAGGAACCACCAGAAAACAGGATTTTAGACAGAACTAATAAACCTAGTGCCTGTACGAAACTGATTACAGGCCCATTAAATAAGGAGGGAATCAGCGCATTCCACAATATCATAACCAGGAATGCTGTTCCTAATACGCCCAGAATCCCGAGTAAGAACATTTTTCCGCCATTTTTTCTTCTTCTACACATATCTCACAACTTGATGATGCAATAAATTCTTTTGTAAAAACGGTAATTCAATTGGTTTATCTCTCCTCTTTAGAGGCCCTCATATAATTCTGCCAGTCTTTTCCGCAGGTATACCACAGCATATCTCTTCCTAGATAAAAGGGTATTTACAGACACTCCTGTTAGAGCAGAGATTTCTTTAAAGCTTAAATCTTCAAACTCATGCATTTCAAACACCTCCCTCTGGGCTTCTGGAAGTTCCTCCAGGGCTTCTTCAAGTTCTTCCATGATGATGGTACGCGTAAGCATCACATCTGGGCTTTGAGAAAAGTCTGGTAATATGTCTGCTAAGCCTGGAACATCTTCCTCTTTCAGATTTTTTTTATCTACATCTGAGAATGAAGCGGTTCGTTTCTTCCTGTAAATATCAGTAATTCTGTTTCTGGCTACCGTAAAGAGCCAGGACTGGACCTGATTAATAGAGTCAAGACCCGTTGAAGAAAGCTGATAGAATACGTCCTGCAACACATCCTCAGCATCTACCCAGTCAGGTACCCTAGACCGAATGAATGCCAACAGCCTGGCAGATTCATTCTCTATCACATCCCCTATTCTGGGAGGTGTATCAGCTGACACTACTGACTCGACTTTTATATTCCATGAATTCTCCATGCATAGAGGTAGACGGGTAGAAGAGGTAAATATTTTTCCCCGCTAAAAAAAGCCTGCTACCAGGCTTCTTCATGGTGTACGTGCATACATGGGAAAGGATAGTCTGGTAGGTAAGGGAGTACATTACACCACCCCTTTTCTGCGCGCCTAGTTGACAGGATAAGTCCAGGGAAAACTACTAAGGTAATTTTCCACCTTTGTAGGTATTTATCCAGTAAGCCTGAAAGTCAGGGGAGAGTGCCTTGGCTGGTTACTTAATTAACAGCCCTAGACCATAGTTTAGAAGGAGGTACAGCGAACAGAGACACCTTGATGAAAGGCGTGAATGTCTGGTCAAATGTCCATACCCTATCACGTGTAGGTTTACCGGGTTCTACCAGCACAGCGTTTAGGGGCTGGGCTACTCCAGCAGTGATACTTACGCCTGCCATATCACATAGGAGCTTTTCAATCCCAAAGGCAAGTCCTATATGAGAACGTCTATACTCTAATGCACCATATCCATCAAGCGTAGCTCTGGTGATTAGATAGCTTGAGCCTTCAGCTGATAGCTCAGCTACATAATTCAGCCTATCATTTACTCTGTAAGTAAGTGAGACATCCTTAGGGAGCATAGCATCTAAAATAAGTCTATCACTGATGGACTTTTTATAAAGAACGGAAGGAAACACCCTAACCCTCCCAAAGGCACTAGAGGCATATAAACCCAAACCTAGTTGCTGGTTATTGATCCTTCTGAACTGATAAATAGCAGAAAAAGTGTAGGAGTATTGACTACCATCATTTATGTCTAAATCATCAGATCTTATCGAGCCTCTTGCGTAAAAGCCTAACTGGTTACCTGAGGGTAGGTCATATTCTCCTATTAACCCAATGTTGAGGTTATTCAACTTCAAGGGATTTTCTACAGGCTGTGCTACTGTCTCCCCAAAGAAAGAACGCTCATTTTTAAAGCCAGCTTCTCCTATCAGGGTAGCTTTCCCTTTAATGATTAGGGGCACTCTTAGCTTGGCAGAAACTAAGCGGTTATCATCTTTAAGATCTGTGAACGTAATGGCTTGCCCACCTGTGGAGATAAGGTTTGATGAACTGGGAAGATTTTGATAGGTGAATTGAAAAAATTTAGGGCGGGGATCAGCAAACTGAAACTTGGGAGCTTCTTTGATCCTTTTCTTAGTAGATACAGTTTGCTTTTGCGCACAAACTTTGCACAAAGAGCTGAAAGCTAGGAACAAACATATCCAGCTTGTCTTTTTCATTGATAGTCCCCTTAAATAGTAACCTTATAAAATATTACCTTGAATTATAAGTATCGTTTCTTCATATAGGTGCTTTAACATAAGATTAACGAATGCAACCTTCTATTTCATCTGTGCAGGAAAGAATAAGAGAAAAAGTGTATAAAAGGCTCTTTAAAATGCACATAATTTCTTTCCTTTCCTACTAAAGACAATAAGCGTGCAGAAAAGTGACCTTAACTCACATATTTTTTATGGTAGATGGAAATGTTAACCTTTCCGGGCACTCATTAGTTTAACTTCGTAGCTAACCTACTAACAACATCAACGCTAATACCCTAATATGAAAATACTATCCTTTACCTTCCGTCTAGTAATCTCGGCATCTGCTATCTTATTTTGGGTACAGTGCAGTTCACCTACTACTGGGGAGGGGGCTACAGAGCCAGAAGATGCTCTCATGAGCCCTAACCCGGCAGCCGAGGGTTTTAATCTTGAGGCTTCGGATGCTAAAGCCATAGAAATAGCAGATGAAGTCATGCAGGCTATGGGCGGAAGAAAAGCATGGGATGATACAAGACACCTAAGTTGGAACTTCTTTGGCTTCAGAACACTCACCTGGGATAAACATTCAGGGAATGTGAGAATAGACATTCCTTCTGATTCTACCGTTATGTTATTTAATATCTTTTCAAAAGAGGGTAAGGTCAGCATGAAGGGAGAACCTGTAACTAATGCAGACTCTTTGAGTAAATATCTTAGTAGAGCTGAATTTATATGGATTAATGACTCCTACTGGTTAGTGATGCCTTTTAAATTAAAAGACTCAGGTGTTACTCTGGGATATGAAGGGCAGGATAGTACCTTAGCAGGAAATTTATCTGATGTATTATCTCTTACCTTTGAGGAAGTGGGAGTTACGCCTCAGAATAAATACTTAGTATATGTAGATCCTGAGACAAATCTGATCACTCAATGGGATTATTTTGCAGACGCCACCCAGGAAACGACTGAGCGAAAGTATCCCTGGAATGATTACCAACAATATGGAGACATTATGCTTTCTGGAAATAGAGGCGAACGTGGGATTACAGACATTAGGGTTGAGGGTTCTCTACCGGAAAGTGTATATACAGAATTTTAGACAATGAGCCGGAAGTGAGACGCTGGCCCGGCAACATAAGCGTTATCAAATTATGTTATTTGGGAAGAAATCTAAGGATATTACGAAGGAGAGAGTGTTGGCAGCGCTAAGCCATGTGGATGATCCTGATCTAAAGAAGGACCTGGTGACCCTTAACATGATTGAGGGCTTAGTGATAGATGGGAAAAAGGTATCTTTCTCCGTAGTGCTCACTACGCCTGCTTGCCCCATGAAGGAAGCCATCCAGTCCGCTTGCATAAATGCGATTAAGCTTATGGTAGATGCAGAGGCCGAAGTAAGTGTAAAGATGACTTCAAGGGTATCTGCAGACACTACGAATCAAACGCTTCCAAATATTAAGAATATAGTAGCCATTTCCTCAGGGAAAGGAGGTGTAGGGAAATCCACCCTCTCAGCTAATTTAGCTGTTTCTCTAGCCCAATCCGGGGCTAAGGTAGCCCTCTTAGATGCAGATATTTATGGCCCCAGCCTACCTCTTATGTTCGGCTTCCAGGGAGAAAGACCCAGGATGCAGGAAATAGGAGGCAGGGATATGCTCATTCCCTTTGAGAAACACAATGTTAAGCTCATGTCTATTGGCGTACTAGTAGGGAGTGGGCAGGCTATCGTGTGGCGGGGGCCCATGGCCTCCAAGGCCCTCAGACAACTGATCTTTGATACCTACTGGGGAGAAATAGATTACCTTTTGTTGGACCTTCCGCCGGGAACGGGCGACATACATCTTACCCTGGTACAGGCTTTACCGCTCACTGGCGCAGTAGTCATCACCACTCCACAGAAAGTAGCTGTAGATGATGCGAGTAAAGGGGCAGATATGTTTTCCAATCCACAAATAGGGGTACCTGTACTAGGGGTAGTAGAGAACATGTCCTACTTTGTCCCATCAGATGCACCTGACAAGAAATACAAACTTTTTGGGGAAGGTGGCGGACAAAAACTAGCAGATGCACTCCGGGCTCCTCTCTTAGCCAAAATACCTATGCGGGAAGGTGTAGTAGATAGTGGAGATAAAGGCGTACCGGCAGTTGCAGGGGATGATCCCATTATGAGGAAGGCATTTCATACCCTCAGCCAAAAACTGGCCCAACAAATAGCCATAAGAAACGCCCAGCGTCCCCCCACTTCTCCAGTAGAAGTGAGTATTCCATAAATTTTTTTTCATACCTTAGTAGTCATATCAGTACGGCTACTGAGAGTAACTGAACTAGAGTTATATTCGTAAACATATTTGATGGACAATTCATTGCGATTAAAAATAGAGTCTGCCCTGGATTCTATCAGAGACTACCTAAGGTCAGATGGAGGGGACGTTAAAGTCCATGACCTCAGGGAAGATATGATTCTAGAAGTAGAATTGCTCGGCAACTGTGAAGCCTGTAGTATGAGTAACATGACTATGAAAGCAGGTATAGAGGAAGTTATTAAAAGAAGTATTCCTGAAATAGAAGGAGTGGTAGCTATTAATAGTCCTAACTAACCCAGAAACACTTACCCTAACTATACAAAAGCGCCCATTCTTTACTTGAGAATGGGCGTATTGATTTCAGCTAAGCATAGATTATCTCAAAACGGTTATCGTGCCGCTTTCTTCGACCAGGTCCCCCAAGACATCCAGCGCATTTATCACATAGGTGTACACACCTTCTGCTACAGGTTCCCCATCAAGACCAGTCCCATCCCAAGCAAATCGTTGGTTATTAGCCTCATAGACCATTTGTCCCCAACGGTTGTACACTTGAATACGGAACTGATTCAACAATCTTTCTTTTATAAAGAACTCATCATTATGCCCATCATTATTAGGACTGAAAGCACTGGGCACAAAGAGGGTTACAATTTTCTTTACTTCTATGGTTTTACTGAGCTCGTATTCACATCCTACTGCATCAGTGGTCTTAAGAATGACGGTATACCTACCTGGAAATTGATATTCATGTACAGGCATAATGGCAGTGGACTGAATACCATCTCCAAAGTCCCATTCATAGTCTAGCCCGTCCAGGTTTCCGCCTACAAACAGGGTAACAATGGCGGTAGGCACTTCCAATACAGAATCACTGGCAGTAATCCATGCGATCTGGGGCGGCACTACTACGGCCTCTACCCCTACTCTATCACTTACGCAGCCATACTGTGAAATGGTCTCTATGTAATAGCTTTCTCTAAAGGCAAGGTTATTTGTCTGAAATTGCTCTCCCCTCAGTAAAGGTGAGCCAGCTGTAGGCCTATCATACCAGTATATGATATCTCCTATCTCCCTATCAGTGGGGGTTGCAGCTAGTAATGCCCTATGGCTAAAACATACGGTATCTGAAACACCTACCGGTGGAGGAGGTATTCTATAAATTTCCAGCTCCTGACTTAGGCTGTCAGTACATCCCTTATCTGAGGTGAGGGTAAGTGTTACGGGATAGAATCCTCCTTCTGAGTAAGAGTAGGTAGGGCTCCAGCGACCATCTCTACTCCCATCTCCTAAATCCCAATCCCAAGAAACTATTTGGTCCCCAAATAAATCTTGCCTGATACTACTTAGATTCTCAAGTAAAGCCTCATCTAGTGCGCATACACTCGTTAAGGTAAAGGCAGCCACTGGCTTGGGAAATACATCTATACGCTGTATGCTGGTATCTGCACATTGAGTTTCTGAGGTAGTAATGAGCTGAATTTCATAGGTGCCTGGCTCATTAAGGGCATACTCATTCTGTGGGCCTGATAACTCATTTCCATCACTTACTATCCATCTGGTATTACTTATAGTAGAGGGGGCAGCTACAGTAGACTCACTGACTAACAGCAGATTATCAGACTGACAGATATCCTCTACTGTAAAAGCTGCTACGGGAGCAGCAAGTACATTTATAGCAGCCGAGACGGTATCTGAGCAGTTATTCTCATCAGTAGCTAGAAGAAATACCTGATAGTTTCCCGGTGAATCATAGGTATACGCAGGATCATCTGAGGTGAGAGTAGATCCATCTCCCATTTCCCACAAGTAGGTAACAGCAGCACCACTCACACTAGTAGAGAGGTTCTGAATAGGAGCCTCATCTCCCTGGCAATGATCCGCTAGATTTATAGTAGCCTCCGGTAAGGCAAACACTTCTGTAACTACTGTTGAAGAATCTGTACAGGATTCTACTGATGATACTTGTACACTCACCTGATATGTACCCGCCTCCCCGTAGGTATGTATAGGACTGGCCTGATCACTCAAAGTCCCATCACCAAAATCCCATACCCATTCAAGACCGGGGGTAGTTGTAGGGGCACCACCATTTAACACTGGAAAAAATAAATTGCTGTTACCCAGGCAGACAGAATCCGAAATGACTTCTATGGAGGGTTTCTCATATACTATGATTGCCTGACTTAGGGTATCATTACATCCCACTGGACTAACTGCTATCATCTCTACTTGAAAGACGCCGGCGGAATCATAGAGATAGGCCTGCGTAAATCCATTAGCTTTATTACCATCTCCAAAATCCCAAATGGCATCCACATAACCTACATCTAATGGGGCAAGAGAAAAGGAAGTTGGTATTCCATTACAAACAGAGTCAGCTACCAGCTCAGCTGGCCGTTCAGGATATACAATGGCCTGAACTTCTTCTGAAACGGTACAAAAGCCGCCGAAAGTACTGGTTTGCAGGGTGAAAGTGAGTGTATCTGGTAAGGGTCCCGTATTAGA
>JBCCLI010000302.1:0-8146 GCA_039026975.1 Bacteroidota bacterium
AGAGTATATGGTTCCCAAACTCATGCCGAATGACCACCCCGGCTACACATGGGTAAATGAGGATCAGCTGCAAGTACAGTACCATTACACCTTCATGCCTAAGGGCATAGTGACCCGCCTGATTGTAAGGTTACATGAGTTGATTGAAGACCAGGAGTCAGTCTGGAAAAGAGGAGCTAAGTTTCAGCTCAGGCATACAGTAGCAGAAGTATTAGAAATCTACCGTGATAAGCAGATTCACATAAAAGTGAAGGGAAATGACAGAAAGGAACTGCTAGGTATGATTATGCGAGAAATAGATGCCATTAACAGCACCTTTGACTTTGGGGAGCGGCTAAGCGTAGAAAAGCTTCTTCCCTGTAACTGTAGGGAATGTGGATCTACTCCTAAACCGTATTTCTTTAGACATTCTGTCATTGTAAGGGCTAGGGAAAAGGGGAAAAAGAAGGTAGAATGTCAGCAAAGCTTTTTGGATGTACCCATAGGGCTATTCCTGGCTGATATATTTGATAAGGGCCTCTGGGATAGAGAGGAACTCATAGAGATTCTCACTCAGGATGGGCCCAAGTACCTTTTCAGGAAAATAGAAGCCATGGAGCTAGATGAAGCCATAAGAGAAAGGATTTTAGGCCAAGAAGTAAGATTCAACAAACTCAGCTTACAAATAGAAAAAGGAGACATCACCCCTGATAAGGCGGATACAGAGAGAAACAGCATACATGGCTTTCTGCTGAACCTTATTCGTGAAATGGATGATCGGTAGAATTCAGGACTTTTTTCAGCTTTGACATTCCTGTGGACGGTGTGCAAAGGCTAAGCTTTATGTCAGTGAGAAAGGGAAGGGTAGGGGAGTGGGAAGCTGTATTGACTTACCCTTATGTCTGTTTTATGTCATATAGAGATTATTTCATGCTTTTGTTGGATTCTACCGAGCTGAGGGTGCGAAAAATATTTCGCTCTTACTACTGGCGCTTATGGCTATCAGCTGATATGGATCGTATGCTTCAGCTGACGAAGTATCTCCTAGGTAAGCAGTGTACTCTGTAGCATATACAAGATGAACATACATATCTGATGTACACCTGGAACCAGGGTAGCTATGCAAGTACCTATTTTGTCCCATAATTTATATTATGTTAAGTAGATTAGAAGGATACCTGCCAGTGAGGATAAAAGTTTACTTATAGTAAACATTTTCTCTTTTTAAGGATAAGCTACCTACTTTGAATTAATTCCCCTCCTAATGTTTAAACGACTTTTATATAATATATCTGTTGTATAAAATTTTCTCTTTCCAAAAATGCTGCTCCTACTAAAACAGTAATTCTTTCCATTCATATCGTATTATTAGCCACTTAACTCCCCTATCCTACCGTTTATAGCAGTATTCAATTTTTTTGACCAACATAATGATGGTAGGTACAGTTTACAACACTACATTCATAGTCCATACTTAGAATTATTTATATATAATAACTTTTTATGGAGACAAAATTTGATGCCGCCAGAAATCCTGACTCTTTCCTTCAAATAGGCGACCTTGTAGGAGCTTCCTTTTTCATTACATCAATGACCCTCTTTGCCATCTCTATCTTTATTCTATTTAGGCTTAGATATATTCCCTCCATTTGGAAAGAGCCAGTATTAATTGCCTCTCTCGTTCCGTTAATTGCCAGTATAAATTCATTTTACAGGAGAAGCTACTGGATAAGTACACTAACTGATCCAGTAGAATTTAGGTTTTTTGACTGGTTCTTAACCGTACCCCTTATGGCCATTTGCTTCTACTATCTTTTGAAACCACTGGGTGCTAAAAAGCGAATGTTTATCATGTTACTAGCAGGGAGCATAATCATGCTAGGTGGAGGATATATAGGAGAATCTGTGTTTCCAGAAAGTCCTGTGAGTTGGGGGATATTAGGGACCCTAGGGCTTTGTCTCATCATAGGAAATATTATGGCTTATGGATACCCTAAAATTTTTCAGCTTGGGGTAGATCCAGCCCTTAGAAAGGGCTATTTGTTCCTATCTGTTCTACTTCCCCTAGGGTGGAGTATCTACCCTTTTGGATATTTGAGTTCTCCTGGAAATATCATGGAAGGCTTTCTCCAGATGGACACAATTAGCCTTATGTATAACTTCGCTGATGTATTTAATAAGGGAGGATTAGCCATAGGGATTTATCTCATTGCTACTACATATAGTGGGCCTCAAGATAAAGACTTCCAGTCCCTTAAACAGTCTGTTTTAGCAGGTCGTGAAAACGGCAAGCATGTTGCTCCCTCAATTCCTTCAGCACATCCTGAATTTCCCATAAAATAAATTAGCATGAGTAAATATATCTCTACCCTATTGCTTATGCTTTATGCATTTACGGGTATCTATGGACAGCTATCAAGGGTAGATCTAACCAAGGACCTAACAGCTTGGTACGCCTTCCATGGCTCCTTGGAGAGTAGGTTACCTTCTTCTCCACCTTGCTTAGCTAAGGGTGCAGCCTGGACAAATAATAGATTTGGAGAGCCTGAAGCAGCTGTAGCCTTTGGAGGAGTAGACCAGCAACTCCTGATTCCCCTAGAATCAATCCCTGCATCTAGCACCCCCTCTTTCAGTATCAGCCTGTGGATACAATCTCTGGATGAAAATCCAGGATGTATTCTTCTGAAAGAAGGAGAGTATGGTATCAAGTGGAATGGGCTTAGAAAACCTTTGACTATTTATCATGGTGCTTCTGGTTCTTTTCTTGAAGGGAAGAAAACTCAATGGACAGCTAAGGACTGGTACCATCTGGCAGTGACTTCTACAGGGACAGAATTGGCCCTGTATATTAATGGAAAGCTTGACGCTAAATGGGAAGTAGAATCCCAGTTTGAGGTAACGCAAAATAGCTTATTTCTAGGCCATCATCCCTATTTTTGGGGAGCTTTTATGGGTAAAATTGATGATTTAGGAATTTACCGTAGGGTACTCAATAAGGCAGAAATCCAAATACTAACCCAACTGGCCAATATTCCCATTGAAGCTGGAGAGGCTACTACCAAGACTAATGTGGCACTTTCAGAATTCCTCGGAACATGGCAGGGAGTAGTCATCCAACCTGATAATGAAATGATTCAAAATTATCCATTTTGGATCACCCTTACTAAGACGGGAGGTACAGGGTTATCAGGATTTACTCGCATAGAGGTAGCAGAGGATAATGCGTATGGGGTATCCAAGGCACAAGCGTATCTATCAGGGAATAGTCTGAATTTTGAGGAAATACAGGTTCTAAGACAGAAAAACTACCTTGGCTATAAATGGTGTAAAAAGTACGGATTTTTCACCTATAATAAGGCCGATCAGTCATTAAGAGGGAAATGGTATGCTGATAATTGTCAGGTAGGAGGAGAAATCATCTTGTATAAAACCAAAACTAAATTCAACTACCATGATAACCGTTTATCAGTCCCTGTTCCAGTAGATGAGCTGGTAGCCAAATTAGAAAAAGCTAAGCATCAAGCCCCAAACTCCTCGCAGCAACTAACGGCTCAGTTAGATCCGATTGTATTTGAATTAAATCAAGATAATCTCACCACTCCGTCCCAGGTATACCTTAAAAAAGCCCTGCTTGATATACTCTTGAGTAACCCCCAAGTAAAGCTAAATATAGAGGGGCACACAGATAATGTAGGAAATGATCAGTACAATCTTTCTCTGTCAGTGAAAAGAGCAAAGAGGATTTATGAATTCTTCTTAAGGTTAGGTGTACCTGAAAAGCAGTTGTCATATCAAGGCTTTGGAGAAGCTAATCCTATCGCCCCAAATGATACAAGTGAAGGAAGGAAAAAGAACCGTCGGGTAGAATTTAAGCTTAGTACTTGAGCAGAAGAAACCTATTACTTTGTTAACGGTAAATAGATAGTGCGTGTACCCCTACCTCTTTTGGAACAGAATATTATAGCTGAGACCTAAGTAGACACCTTAAGACTGGAAGCTATTATAGCTCCTTTGTAGCTAGCATAAGGCATATTCCATACTGATTCTCATAGGAAACTAAGGGGGGAGTATCTATTCATTAATATCTCCCTTTCATGTCTCGCTGAACAGGTATAGGTAGCTGTTAATGAATCTGAATTTTCTTTCTGATTTGGAAACAATCCTACTGCCATGCGAGTACATACATAAGATCATTCCTGGCTTCATCATTATGCGTATCACTATCATCTGTTGTTTCCTACTATTAGGAGGATCTCTTCCCCTTAGCGCCCAGATCCTTTCTGTACAAGACTTCTCACTTAGAGGAGATGCCTACATTACAGATGTGGACTGTATCCGTTTAACAGAGGCCTATGATTACGGCTCAGGATCTATGTGGTATCGCTACCCTTTGAGCCTGGCTGAGCCTTTTACCCTTTCTTTAAATGTCATGATAGGCTGTGAAGACACCTTGGGTGCTGATGGGATAGTGTTTGTGATGACAGGCCGCGCTAATCAGCTGGGATATATGGGAGAAGGCATGGGCTTTGCAGGGCTGGTTCCATCTGTAGGCATAGAGGTGGATACCTGGAGAAATTATCACCTGAATGATCCGGCTGAAGACCACGTAGCCATCATGTTTAATGGGCGGGTAGGCCACTACAGTGATTTTGCCATCCCCTCCCCTATCTCCAATATCGAGGATTGTAGCATTCATATTCTCTCTGTAGTCTGGAATCCCGAGGAGAAAAATTTATCTGTGAGAATAGATAATGAAACCATCACTTCCACAGAAGTAGATCTTATCAATAGCGTATTCCTAGGGCAGGATAACGTTTTTTGGGGGGTAACGGCTGCCACTGGTCGCTACAATAATATACATGAGGTGTGCTTCCCCAGATTGACCAGGCTGGATGCAATTCCACCTACTGATTCCTATACGGGAGACTAGCCCCTACCGCTAAGTAGATCCATTCTAACAGTTTAATAACCATTCAGAATTTACGATATGTCATAGGGATTCCTTTGACAAGTTAATCCTCTTTGGTAAATTTCTGATTCTCAAACTTTATAATAACCTAAACAAGAACATATGAGCAACCGCAAGCTATTCTTAAGCTTATTTATGCTATTTATTTGGGGGGTTGGCTCCCCGCTATTATCCCAGGATAAGAAAAAGGAAGAGACTAATAAAGAAGAGAAAAAGGAGGATAAGGAGGACAAAGAAGAAAAGGAGGACAAGAGCAAAAGCATATTAGAAATAGTAAAAAAGAGTGAAAAAATCCCCGGCCTATTTACCATTTACAGAGATTCTGCTTCCGGTAAAGCTCATATGCTCTTGTTTAAGAATCAACTTGACAAAGAGTATATTCATTTCTCCTATATAGAGAATGGCCTATTAGAAGCTGGATTTTTTAGGGGCGCCTATCTGGATGAAAAGATACTCTCCTTCAAAAAATACTACGATAAAATTGAGATCATTCAGGAGAATACGAATTATTACTACAATCCTGAGAGTCCCATAGCCAGAGCAGCAGATGCTAATATCAACAAGCCCATTCTGGCTAGTATGAAAATAGAAGCCTCCAGTAAGGAGAAAGACAGTTTGCTGGTAGCCGTAGATGGTATTTTCTTATCTGAAGCCTTACAACAAATCAAGCGCGGTTCTGCTCCCGGGAGAAATTCCAGAAGAAACCCCTTTCAGATGGGCGGAATGGATAAGGGCAGAACCAAGTATGTAGCCATTAACAACTATCCTTCTAATACGGACGTCATTGTAGATTATGTGTACACCAATGGCACTCCCACCAACTTTGGGATGGGGACAGCTACTGATGCCAGAGTTACTACCCTGAGAGTTCAGCACAGCCTGATAGAAGTGCCTGATAATGACTATCAAGTACGGTATGATGATGCCAGGGTGGGATATTTTATGAGCCAGGTGACAGACCAGACCTCCTATGAAACTACTCCTTACAGAGATATGATTCACCGCTGGCATTTAGTGAAGAAAGACCCTGATGCAGTCCTTTCAGAACCAGTAGAACCCATTACCTGGTGGATAGAAAATACTACCCCTACAGAACTTAGGCCACTGGTAAAGAGAGGCGTGGAAGCCTGGAATATAGCCTTTGAGCAGGCAGGCTTTAAAAATGCCATAGTAGTAAAAGAACAACCGGATACTGCTAGCTGGGAAGCAGGAGATATCAGGTATAATGTCATTAGGTGGACCTCTTCCCCCATTCCCCCTTTTGGTGGGTACGGACCCAGCTTTGTAAATCCCCGTACGGGTCAGATTTTGGGTGCTGACGTCATGATAGAAGATATATTCATGAAAAACAGGGTGAGGGTGGATAAGCTTTACCTAGCCGGAAGTGAATTTTCAGAAATTATGAAGAGCTTACTGGAAGAGGAAGAAGCCCTTCATGAGCAGCATGCTCATCATGAGAATTGTATTGCCAGTGATTTCTTACAAAATGAAGTCATGATGGCTAAAGTAGCTGGGAAGGTGATGAATCTTTCTGAAGCAGAAAAAAATAGACTCGTAGAAGAGGCCGTGGTTTGGTTGATCCTGCATGAGGTAGGCCATACCCTGGGCCTAAACCATAATATGAAGTCCAGTAATCTGTGGTCTCCAGAAGAAATAAATAACATAGCCCTTACCTCTGAGCAGGGATTAATAGGATCTGTCATGGACTATCCCGCTATCAATTTGAGCTCTGATCCTGAAAATCAGGGTAACTTTTCCAGTGTAGTCCCCGGGCCTTATGACAGATGGGCTATACAGTACGGTTACAGTGAGGCTACAGAAGAGGAATTGACAGACATTCTCAGTAGATCTACAGAACCTGCCCTCATGTTTGGAAATGATGCAGATGATATGCGTTCACCAGGGAGAGGCATAGACCCCAGGGTAATGATAGGAGATATGTCCTCTGATGGGATAGGCTATGCTAGGGACCGCATAGAGATGATTAATACCCTCATGGGTCAGCTTACTGAAAAATTTGCTACTGAGGGAAATTCCTACCAAGAGCTTAGAAACGGATATAATATTTTGATGGGTGGATATAATACTATGTTGAGGGTAACCTCTCGTTTTATTGGAGGGGTATACGTGGACAGAGCTGTTATAGGGCAGGAAGGGGCTACTAAACCGTTTATTCCAGTAGAGAAGTCTCGCCAAAAAGAAGCCATGGCCTCCCTGGCTGAGCATGCCTTCAGTCCAGATGCTTTTCAGACCTCCTCTGAAGTGTATAACTACCTCCAATCCCAGCGAAGAGGATTTGACCATTTCGGGAGAAATGAAGATCCCTCTCTGCATAGAATGCACCTTGACGGACAATTGCAGGTACTTGTACATTTAGTACACCCATCTGTGCTGAGAAGAATCACAGACAGTCAGCTGTATGGAAATACTTACTCAGTGGCTGAAGTGATGTCAGACCTAACGGATGCTATTATCAATGAAGACCTAACTGGTAATGTGAATACCATGCGCCAAAATCTTCAGCTTACCTATCTGGATGGACTTTTTTATGTGGTCAATGGATGGGGAGGACATGATAAAATAGCCAGATCAGCTGCCTTGAATGAGCTCCTAAGCATCAGAAAGAAACTGAAAAAGAATAAGAAAGGAGATCTTTCCACCCAGGCACACAGAAAGCATATGCTATTCATTATAGAAGCTGTGCTGGACCTGGAGAAATCTTAAAGCTGGATATAATAGTATGAGCGTTCCACCTAAGATTGTTTTCTTGGGAGCATCCATGACCTTAGGTAGAACGCTCTTATGTATCTTTCCTACCATAGTGGGTAGTGGAATTGAAGGATAGATAAACCCCTCCTAGGTGGAAACACTTTCTCATTATGTCAATACATCCTGAGCTAGCATAATATTCCTGCCCTTCTCACAGTTTCCGAATGAGAATTACCCAATCTTTTTCAGGTGCTGAGGGTGGAAGGCCCAGGTCTACTATTCTTCCTCCCTGTATGCTTTCTATACTTCCTTTCTGTAGTGCCCCACCTAGCCTAGGATTATACCAGCCTACTTCAAAGCTGTCCAGGCTGGCTGCCAAATCAAGGGCATAGGGAGGAGCAGCACCTATGGGTTGATAGACTACATATGTTTCCCCTTCCGCTGCTAAACAATAGCCACTCTCCATGCTGATCAAGTCGGGCTGAGGGG
>JBCCLI010000303.1:0-8140 GCA_039026975.1 Bacteroidota bacterium
AGGTACATCTCCCTGAATGATCCTATGGGCCAGCCCCTCTGCTATGGCGGTCTTCCCTACCCCAGGTTCTCCCATGAGAATGGGATTATTTTTAGTTCTCCTGGAGAGAATCTGAATGACTCTTCTAATTTCATCTTCTCTTCCTATAACTGGATCTAGTTTTCCTTTTCTGGCCAGCTCATTCAGATTTCGAGCATATTTAGTTAAGGCATTGTAGGTGCTTTCAGCATTTTGGTCTGTTACTCTATTCCCTCCCCGCATTTCTACTATGACCTTTCTGAGGGCCTTATCAGTAACTCCCTGTTCTTTTAACACCTTGGCCACTCCATTAGATGAATTCACCAGGGCTAGCAGCAGGTGCTCCATACTCACAAACTCATCATCCATCTTTCCCGCTTCCTGGTTAGCTGATTCTAATACCTTATAAAGGTCATTTGACAAATACTGGCCCCCACTTGCCCCTGTCACTTTCCCATACCCTTCTAGTAATTCTTCCAGCTTCTGATCCAGAAAAGTAGTATTCACTCCCAGCTTCTTCAGCATGTAAGGAATGACGCTTTCATCCCCCTCTAGCAAGCTTTTCAGTAAATGCCCCGTCTCCACTGACTGCTGGCCATACCTTTTGGCCACTTCCGCTGCTTTCTGGATAGCTTCCTGCGCTTTTATGGTGTAATGATTAAAATTCATCTACTTCTATCTGATTAGGTATTTGCGTTTCTGCTAATATATCAAAGATCAAACCACTGCTTAAGACATGCCATAATGGCAATTATCTACCAAGCTAAATGCCATTATGACACCATAGGCTCAATTCTTCAGCTCCCTGTATTTAAAATAATTTGGATTATCAATCGTGAGTAGTATACGTAGTTAATGGTTGATTAACTTTAAATATAAGCCTCCCTAATGTAAGGGTATATTTATTTACCCAGGAAAACATTCGTCAGCAGTGGCAAAAAATCCATGTTAGGCCCAAGTCTACCATATTAATACTGAGACACTTAGGCCAGTTAAGTAATCAATCCTAATAAACAATAAATAGAGAAGAAGATTTTACATGAAAGATCAAGTATTTATACTACTCCCTCTTTGGTTATTATTCTTTTCTCCCGCTACCCAGCTAGGTAGTCCACTGCCCATACAGGAGGACCTGGTACTAGCAGGAGAGCCTACTGACACCATTAGAAATCCTCTGAGACCCTATGGACAGCTAGACACCAAACTGAATGAAAGCTCTGGTCTCATATATGCCGGTGGTAAGCTTTGGTCCATTAATGATAGTGGAAATAAATCAGAAGTATATGAAATAGATCCAGGTACCGGGGAGGTTTTACATACACTTGAATTAGTCAATGTAAAAAACAAAGACTGGGAAGATTTAGCTAAGGACGATAAGTATTTATACGTAGGAGATTTTGGTAACAATCAAGGCAAAAGACAAAACCTAGCCATCTACCGAGTTCCATTAGATAAGCTTTCCGAGTCATATGTATTTGCAGAAATTATCAGGTTCACCTATGAGGATCAGGCCTCCTTTGAACCGGGGCCTATCCATGGATTTGACTGCGAGGCATTTGCTATTTCTGATGGGCTTATTCACCTATTCACTAAGAATAGAGACCAGGAAGGCATCCACCATTACAGCCTACCTGCTCAGCCAGGAGATCAAATAGCTAACAAAGTAGAAACCTACCAGACTCAGGGAATGATTACAGCGGCAGATATCTCTGATCAAAAAGAGTTATTACTATTAGGATTTGATCCGCTTAGTAAGGACGTCATGATTTGGCGATTTAATGAAAGCGAAGATCACACCTTCTTTCAGGAAGACCCTAGACATGTATTGATAGGGGAATGGCTTACCCTCGGCCAAGCGGAGTCTATCTGTTGGGTTTCTGAATCTAATGGTTTTATCTCTAATGAACGTTTTGAGAAATCAGTCCCTCCTATTAGCATTCCAGCCAGGCTATACCGCTTCCAGACTATTATTTGGGATAATAAGTGAAACAGTCAGATTAAGCCACTGATACACAGATTGAAATCATCTATAACAGCTGGCTTACTCCACAGAAAACTTTAAGAAATTTCTATTTCTCCTCCAGTTTCTCAACTAGTAACATATCAATGGTACGTCTCTTTAGGTCCGTACCTGCAATTTCTACCTTAACCTTATCTCCTATCTGAAGCACCTGGGCAGTATTTCTTCCTATGAGTCGGTAGTTATCAGCATCAAACATATAGTAGTCGCCTTCAATATTTCTGGCTAGTATCATCCCCTCACAGAGATTATCTACCAGCTCTACAAATATCCCTTTCTCTATCACACCGGAAATGACCCCTTCAAACTCCTCTCCTATCTTATCTTCGAGAAATTCAACCTGCTTGTACTTAATAGAAGCCCTTTCTGCTTCTGCGGCTGTTCTTTCTCTCAAGGAACTATGCTTAGCCTGGGCTTCTAGGGTCTGAGAATTCTCTTGGTACTGTTGAGCCAGGTAATTCTCTAACAGCCTATGCACCATTACGTCTGGGTATCTTCTGATAGGAGAAGTGAAATGGGTGTAGTAATGGAATCCCAACCCAAAGTGGCCTATGTTATTGGTAGAATACTCTGCCTTAGCCATAGAACGAACCGCTAAGGTTTCCACTATATTTTGTTCAGGCTTATTCTCCACTGATACTAGCAGCTGGTTAAGTCTTTCTGCTACTCCTCTTTCTGTTTCAAAATTTGACTCATGCCCAAAGGTGGAAGCCATTCTGCTAAGACTAGCTAGTTTTTCAGGATTAGGCTGGTCATGCACCCTGTACACAAATGGTAAAGGGGGATCATTAAACAGGCCATATGCATACATGGCTACTCGCCTATTAGCCAAGAGCATGAAGTCCTCTATCATCTTATGGGTATCTTTCCGCACTTTTCTGATAACCCGGACCGGCTTATCATCTTCATCTAGCTGGAACTTCACCTCATTACTCTCAAACTTCACACTCCCTTGCTTCATCCTGGCGTCTCGCAGTTTGTAGGCCAGCTTATTTAGGGTAGTCAATTCTTCTCTGAAGGGCCCTTCCTTCTCACCGTCTATCACTTCCTGGGCGCCTTCATAGTGGAAGCGGTGGTCAGAAAAAATCACACACCTACCTATCCACTCTTTATGAACACGGGCCTCTTCATCTAACTCCCATATAATGGAAAAGGTAAGCTTTTCTTCCTGCGGTCGTAGGCTACATACCCCGTTGGATAACTTCTCCGGAAGCATGGGCACAGTTCTGTCTACCAGGTATACTGAGGTTGCTCTCTGGAAGGCTTCCTGATCCAGGATGGACCCCATTTTCACATAATGGGAAACATCCGCTATATGAACCCCTACTTCATATCGGCCATTATCAAGTACCCTAAAAGACAGGGCGTCATCAAAATCTTTAGCATCTACCGGATCTATGGTGAAGGTGGTAATCTCACGCATATCTCTCCTTTTGGCTATTTCGGATGCCGTGATTTTTTCGGGAATTTTTTCAGCTTCTAATTCTACTTCCTTAGGAAAACGTAACTGGAATCCATACTGCAGGAGAATGGCATGCATTTCTGCTTCATTCTCTCCTTGCTCTCCTAGCACCTGGATGACTTTGGCTTCCGGAGAACGATTCTCCCACTTAATAAGTTCTACCTCCACTTTTTGACCATGCTTAGCCCCATTCAGGTGTTTGGCATGTACATAAAAGTCCTGGGTAATAGCCTGGGAGTCTGGGATAAAGAAGTAAGAGTCTTTCGTGGCATCCTCTATGGTGCCTACAAAGCGGATTCTGGCCCGTTGGATAATCTTGGTGATTTCCCCTTCTCTGCGGTCACCTCTGCGTTTCTTTACTAATCTGACCTGAACGGTATCCCCGCTCAGGGCCTTGTTCATATTTCCTGCTGAGATATATACGTCTTCACCTTCTTCCGGAATGACAAACCCTGCTCCACTTCTAATTACCTGTAGGGTTCCTACTATGGAGCCTGAGGAGGTGTTTAATTGGTAGCGGCCTTTATCATGATAGTTTAGCTCACCTTTAGCGGCAAGCTTATCCATAACAGAACGGATCTTAGACTGATTTACGTCCTTCCAGAGACCTGTTTCTGCCGCTACTTGCTTACTGGTGTAGGTTTTATTTTTACGGCCTTTCATAAAGGCCATGATTTGCTTGCTTAAAAAATCATCCAGGGAGGCTTTCTTTCCTTTGGTCTTGCGTTTTAGGTTTTTTTTCTTGCTTGTGCTAATACTTGTTTTTCGTTTGTTTTTTCTTGGCATAAATGTGTATTACTTCGTACGTATGTCGAGACTGGACAACTTTTTGGGTTAGAAATAGTCTCGTAATTGAGGAGGTAAAGGGGGGCAATAAATAGCGGTTGTTTTTCATTATCTTTTCCAAAGGTACACGCATTATTTTAATAAGCCATTATGAAATAATGATTTACCTATTATCCGGATAATCCATTAACTTTTCCTTATTCAACCAAACTTTCCACACATGAAATGTTATATTACCTATTTCAGTCTTCTATTGTTATTCTTCAGTCTACAGTCTGTATCTGCCCAAGGTACGTACCCCATAGATGAAGGTGTACTTCTGCTTGGTGGTTCTGCTGGCTTTGGAAGCTTAGGAGGAGAAGCTTTTGATAACAGAACCTTTAGCCTAAGGGTATCTCCTGAAGCCTCTTACTTCATCAGGCCTAACATAGCCATAGGAGGAGCCCTCAACTTTTCTATTAACAGCTTTGACGGAGAAACAGATACCTTCTTTGGCCTAGGTCCTCAGGCAGCCTACTACTTTGGCGGCGAGGATGATCTGGTCTACCCCTTTGTAGAAGCAAGTATCTTTTTCCTTGCTGGCCCTGATGAGTTAAGCTCCCTTACCTATCGTGCTGCAGGTGGCATAGCCTACATGATTTCCAGAAACGTAGCCATCAATGGAGAGCTATTTTTCCAACTGGATGATACTAACATCACGGATACCAATAATTTTGGACTGGATATAGGGATAAAAGTCTTTATTTATTGATTGGCCTGTTGGCAAATGTTCCACCAGTAGGAGGCGTTGAAGGCTCTTTTCTTGAGGGCAAGCTGAATATCCTGGCAGCCTGTTACTGTGTCTCGAAGAACAAGTCGTGTCGTCCCTCTATCGAGATAGTACGCACCTACCCTTCTATCGGTTTCAATGGCCCGACTAAAATCTGCCAGCGCCTCTTCTATCTGTTGAAGACCAATGTAAGTTCTCCCCCTGAATGAATAGTAGTCGCCCATTCTTGGATCTAGTTGGATAGCTTTATCTAAATCTGGCAAGGCTTCCTCAAATCTATCCTGTAAAAAAAGCGTTCTCCCACGGAAATAATAGAGGTCTGGCCTGTTTCTGACTATAGCAATAGCTTGGCTGAAACTTTGGTAGGCAGAGTCAAATGCGCCTAGCTCAAATTCGCATAGGCCTTTATAGTAAAGGGTCTGGGAATTTCCAGGATTCTCTTCCAAGGCAATACGGTACAGCTGTAAAGCCTCTGCATATTCTCCTATTTGGGCTTTCGCTAGAGCCTGTTTGGCAGCTTGCTGAGCTGATAGGCATACCGTAAAACTGAGGATGACTAGGAGAATAAACAACACCTTCATAGCTCTCAGGCATTTTGGGGATCTACCTGTAAAGATAAGGCTTGCTTGATTTCCTGCAATTTTAGTAGCGCTTCAACAGGCGTCATTCTATCTATGTCTACGCCACTGAGAATTTCCCTAATCAAAAGGGTATCCTGATCTTTTAGCTCAAACATATTGAGCTGAATGGTTTTCTTATCAGAAAAAGTAACGCCCTTGGCCCCTTTTCTATCATTCACCTTATGCTGTTCAAAGTGCTTGAGAAGATTTTGAGCTCTTTTTACAAGCACGGGAGGCATACCTGCCATATCCGCCACATTAATCCCAAAGCTGTGTTCACTTCCACCTTTTTTAAGTTTCCTGAGAAAGAGAATTTTCCCTTCCACTTCCTTGACTGACACATTGTAGTTCTTCACCCTATCCAGTCTATTCTCCAGCTCATTAAGCTCGTGGTAGTGGGTAGCAAAGAGCGTCTTAGCCTGACAGGAAGGGGTTTCATGCAAATATTCAACTAATGCCCATGCTATGGATACCCCATCATAAGTACTGGTTCCTCTGCCTATCTCATCCAGGAGAATCAGGCTGTTAGCCGTAGCGTTATTGGCTATCTGGGCCGTCTCATTCATCTCTACCATGAAGGTAGATTCTCCACTGGAGATATTATCAGAAGCGCCTACACGGGTAAAAATCTTATCTACTACGCCTATTTCTGCTATTTCTGCAGGCACATAAGAGCCCATCTGCGCCATGAGGGTAATAAG
Organism: Bacteroidota bacterium; assembly: GCA_039026975.1. Lineage (GTDB taxonomy): Bacteria > Bacteroidota > Bacteroidia > J057 > J057 > JBCBKZ01. The sequence continues at coordinate 6,377 of JBCCLI010000303.1, forward strand.
GGCCGTCTGTCTAAGAAGTGCCGACTTACCCGCCATATTTGGACCGGTTATGATCACAATCTGCTGGTCATCCTTGTTCAGACAAATATCATTAGGAATATAAGGCTGGTCTGCACTTAGGGTAGTTTCTATGACGGGATGCCTTCCTCCTTCTATTTTAAGGTGATCTGACTCATTTATCTGGGGCTTTTTATAAGAGAGAATTTCTGACGTTCTCGCAAAACTGATCAGCATATCCAGTTCTGCTAATAGTCGTGCGTTGATCTGCACGGCCCCTACATGTGCCTGTAGCTTATGCAGCAACTCCTGATAAAGCTTAGCTTCCAGACTCAGAATCCGTTCCTGCGCATTCAGGATCTTATCCTCATACGTTTTTAGTTCTTCCGTGATATAGCGCTCCGCATTAGTGAGGGTTTGCTTACGAATCCACTCCGGAGGCACCTTATCCTTATGGGCATGGGTAACTTCCAGGTAGTAGCCAAAGACTTTGTTGAAGCCAATCTTGAGAGAAGAAATACCTGTTCTATTAATTTCCCGCTTCTGCATTTCCAACAATAGCTGGTTACTATTGGCCTTCATATTTCTTAGCTCATCCAGCTCTGCTGAAACCCCATCCCGTATGACATTCCCATCCGTGATGGAGTTCCCACACTCATCCAATAGTCCATTCTCCAGAATGCCCAGCAGGGTAGACACATCTTCAAAAGCTATGGCTCTCTGCTTAAGTAAATCCTCACTAAAAGCTAGTAAGGTCTCACGTATAGGCTCCACCAACTGTAAGGAGTCTCTCAGCATACAAGCTTCCCTGGGATTCAGCCTCAGAGTAGCTGTTTTGGCTACCAAGCGCTCCAGGTCTGCCAACTGCTTGATGTGTTGGGTCAATGCTCCTAAAAGCGACTTATTATCTAAAAAGCAGCTAATGGTGTCCAGCCTCTTGTTGATCTGCCCTACATCCTTGAGAGGAAGCAAGACAGACTTCCGTAGACATCTGGCTCCCATAGGCGTCAACGTCATATCTATCACATCCACAAGCGACTTCCCATCTGGATGTAGCGGATGAATCAACTCCAGGTTACGAACCGTGAACTGGTCCAGCCAGACAAACTCAGAATCATCAAAGCGATAAATGCGGGAAATATGTCCCAGTTCCTTATGGTGATTCTCATTCAGGTAATGGATGATGGCTCCGGCCGCTATGATGCCTTCCTTGTCTGAGGCTATCCCAAACCCTTTGAGGGAATTGGTCTTGAATTGATTGACCAGCTTTTCATGGGCATAATCATAGGAGAATACCCACTCATCTACTCTACTCAAAAAGAATTTCTCTCCTAGTATTTCCTGAAACTTGCGGTAATAATTTCTGGCTACCAGCACCTCCGCTGGCATGAGGGTGTTCAGGATTTTCTCAGTGAAAGATAGGTCTCCGGAGAAGCAGAAAAAGTCGCCCGTAGATACTTCTATGAAGGCTACCCCTAGCACATCCTCTTTTTCCTGATGCACACAGCAAAGGTAGTTATGCCTGCTGCTTTCTAGCACCTTGTCGTTTAGGGTGATTCCAGGACTTACCAGTTCCGTTACCCCTCTCTTCACGATTCCCTTAGCCTGCTTGGGATCTTCCAGCTGATCACAAACCGCCACTCTCCTACCCGCTCTCACCAGCTTAGGTAAATAAGTATCCAGTGCATGGTGGGGAAAGCCTGCCAGTTCCACCTCAGAAGCAGCTCCATTGGCCCGCTTAGTCAATACGATTCCCAGAATCTTGGC
>JBCCLI010000304.1:0-8125 GCA_039026975.1 Bacteroidota bacterium
TCATGGCTGGCTTCTGCGCATGAAGCGGGAAAACACATAGGCATGCTAATATAACAACTAAGTAGTTTTTCATATAGGTAGGATTGTTTGGGTTTCAGCGCTAAGATACGCTTTTCTGAATTACCCAAACACCTCTGAAAAATAAAGGAAATAATTAAGGGTATTTGATTTTTAAGTAGTTTGAGGTATAAAATAGAAAAATCAACTTGACCTCTTAACCTTGATCCATACTTATTGGCCTATAGAGATTATATCAGACGACCTGGATGGTGGTTCTACCAACCCCTGGAAGGTAGCAGCCATAAGGCTTCAAGACAGTACAAGAGTTGAACTGGTTATCAAAATTTTTAGTAAGGAACAACAAGAGTTCTATCAGCCTACAGCCAAAGAGGTGATAGGATATAAAGTAGCAGAGATGTTTGACTTTAGGGTTCCGAAGATAGGGATGGTAGAAATACATGATGATTTCATGGAGGTCTTGACAGATCCACAGAGGAATCGGTTACTTGAAAGTAACGCAAGACATCATTTAGGCATAGAGTGGATTGATCAGGCACAATCAATAACTATTGATCTTCTCCCCAAAAACTTTCTCAGACAATTCGACCTTCCCATAGTATATGCCATGGATCATTTCATGTGGAACACAGACAGAAATAAAACTAAGCCAAACCTACTCATAAAAGGAGGTGAACTTTGGCCCATAGATCATGAAATGTGTTTCCCTTTAACTAATACTATACATATAGAAAATTTTGAACAGGCTGGAGTTTGGGGGTATCCATCTCAAAATCACCTCTTTTACGCCTATTTAAAACGAATACAGTCTTCAAAAAAAGAAGATCTTTTTGCAGATATTAGTGAATATTTGCGTACAATTAATACCAGGGAAATTACTGTCATTTGTGATGAATTGGCAAAGTTTGGAGTTGAAAACAGTAATACGAACGTTATTATTCAGCAAATGCAAAGCATTAAACGCACTTCAGCTGGCTTTATTAATGCATTGATACAGGGAATTTTATGAGTAAGATTTTTCAGCATAGTGTACTAAGGTATGTCCCATCAGAAGGCTCTGGTGAGGTACTTAATCTTGGCGTTCTCTTTCTGTTCTCAAAAACTAATCTAATTAAATTCATTTATCCTTCACAAATAGCCAGACTTACTCAGGCATTCCCCGGAAGTTCAGAGAGAGTCATTAAAGCATACCTTAAAGGAATTGAAAAAAAAGCTGAGTATTATAGCTATAAGCCTGAAATTTGGGAGGAATTTCAATTAAATAGTAAATCAGAATTGTTTATCAATAAATTCCTACTACTCCCTGATGCCAGTACATTAAGGTTCTCTCCTGTAAAAAAAGCTGTCAAATATGCCGCTAGTGAGCATATCATAAAGGATTATCAAAAAAAGTACTTAGGATATTATGACAGAGGAAAAACTAGGTCTGCTCATGATGAAGATTATTTAAGGAATAGATATAAATCCTCCATCCAAATTATTCAGTTTGATTTAAAGCATAAGCTTAAAGAAAACTACCAACTCAAGTATCAAGATGAGCCCTATCAATTTGATTTCTATTGGAAGGGAGATAGACAAAATTTGGTTAAAGCTGTAAGTCTGGATGTAAAAAGATCCGATACTATACAGCGGAAAACTCAGCGCTACTTTGGTCAATTAACCCTTCTTCAACCTCTGGCAAAAAAGGGTAACTTCAAATTTAATCTATTACTAGCTAGGCCTACCTCAAAAGAGCTATTCAAATATTATGATAGGGCAACCAAAACTTTAATGGACGCTCCTAATACTCAGGTATGGGAAGAAGAGAATATAGTTACCTTTTCTAAACAAACCGCTCGAGAACTAAGCTTGTTCTCACAGTAGGTTAAAAATTTCTTCCTATCCAAACACCTCCGAAAATACCTTTAGGGTCTGGGGATAACGAAAACCGTCTATGTGGAGCTGATAAAAGTCGAATAAAACCTTGATGAGGTGGCGCTTTTCATTCCGGTCAAAGGTGACGTCCCTGGCGGCCTCTCTGTCAGCATGGAGAAATCTTTTTAGCAAGCCAGAAATGGGGTCCCCTTCACCATCTGCCTTTTCTAACTTCCCGTTTTTTACATCAAACGCTACTTTGGAATGGTGTTCACTCATGTCTAAGGGAAAAAAGCCGAGAAACTGAGTGAGGTGTAGCAGGAAGTGGATGAAGATGTGAATGAGCTTCCTTTCTGCTTGGTCTATTGCCAGGATGGTCTCTTTTAAAAAGTGGTAAAGGCCAGGGTTAGGTTCTTCTTCCTTTACGGTTAGGTAGAATACCTCCACAATGGCCAGTCCCAGCGACAGCTTGACAGGCTCAGTCTGTATGGTCTGGAGCATAGCCGCCAGCTTACTTTCCCTGACCTTATGTAAAGACTGATTCTCCTTGTAAAAATATACCAGATCAACGATGGACAATGGCTGAAAAAAGCTGTGTTTGGCGCGTGCACGGGTACTTCTGTAGCCTTTCAGGATAAAGCTTTTGATGCCACTTTCCCGGGTATAGAGAGTGGTAATCATGTTGCTGTCCTGATAGGGAAGCGTTCTGAGCACTATGCCTTCCGTTTTGCCTATCATGCATCATATTGGCTGGGAGAAGCTAGGCGAGCAGGCCTAAGAGAATAAGCTAATTCTAAGGCAGCTTTTTCCTCTTCATAGACTTTGAGTAACCTACTTACATCCTGCTTATCTCTAATGATTTCCCCTTTTCTGCCTAAGGGAGAAAGAGGGTTATCTGTAAAGGTGATTAATTCTGAAATATCGGCGGAGTCTTTTATCCCCTGGATCAGCTTGGTGGAATCTACCAGTTGGGGCTTTCCTTTGATTGGCAGAACAGGGTTAAGAATCAGTAATTGGATAGGGGAAAGCAGCTGAGAGACCAATTCCATATTTAGCTTGTAGCCTTTTCCACTGGGGTAGAAAAACGTACGTTGGTCTGAGGAGAAAGCATTATTATACACCATGGCCTCACTCAGGAGGGAAGAGAGCCTTTTGGTGACAAAGCGGGTGTCTGAGACCGTATCATGGAAGCTATCGTGGATAAGAATAGCTTTTTCAGAGATGCGGTAATTATGTACAAAGTCCTTTACAAACAGGCGATCCCTTAAATGGGTCTCAGAAAGATATAGCAGTATCAAACGAGTTTCGGTTAAGTCTTCAGTTCCGACAAATGTACGGGAAATTCTCCCATTCCCACGGATTATTCTCACTAAGACCATGTGAGAATCACTAAGTACCACCATAAATATCCGATCAAAGAATCTGAACTGTGGTAATTTTCCTATTAATAGCTCACCATTCTCCGAAAAAAGTAGCTGGTCAGAACTCTTAATCAAGTGTTTCTGCTAGAGAATTATCTATTCCCAATAGGGCTAAGTCCTCAAGAGGGTATGGACTACCGCCTGACCACAGAAAATTTGGCTATACAGCCATTCTCTCCGTCTTGGTCAGCACTTAGGGCTAAGTATATCCCTGAGTGGACTTTCTCCCCCCTTATATCTCTTCCGTCCCAGATGGCTGTTCCCCCTTGGGCCCTAACTTCTCGGACTAGGCTTCCTGAAACGGTTACAATTTTTACAGTAGCGTTTTGGGTGGTTCCCTGTATGGTGATTCCCCCGGCAAAGTCTGTGAATACCGGGTTAGGGAATACATAGATATCATCACAGCCTTGCACACCTTCTGTGGCATCTCCTCTGTAGCTGATGACACCTTTATCTGTGGCAAAGTAGACTTCTCCTGTGTTTCCGTCTATGGAAATATCATTTACTCCGTCAGATAAAAGGGGGCTGTTACTCTCTGTAAAGTGCTGAATCTGCTCTGTACCATCTTCTGAGATAAGGAAGGCACCGCTATTAGTAGCAAACCATTTCCTATTTCCTCCGTCTACGGCTATGGCATTTACTATCTCATTCTCTAGTAAGGGTCTTCCATTAAATATGGGCGCACTAGCATCTACAATGAACCCCTGGCCTATGCTGAAGGGATCAAAAAAGACGGTAACGCCTGCGCTGGTACCTACCCAAACAGCGCCATCACTGTCTTCTGCTATGGCCGTCACATCATTAGAGGGGAGATTTCCCTGCCCCCCTCCTGCTCTCAGACTTACCAGTATATCATCATTGGGAGCATCTAGGGTTCCGTTGTCATTGTATACTTCTATGCCATTGCGCCTGCTTAACAGCCACTTACTTCCTGCCTCATCTGCAATCATATTGATGGCATTGAGAGAGGAGGGGAATCTGTTTTTGTCAATGCCGATCCACTCTCCTTCAGGAGTGAGGGCCATAAGAGGTTGTAGAGCTAAGGAGAGGCTTACCCATACATTTCCGAAGGCGTCCACATCTATTCCACTCACCCGTGTATTTCCGAAAGAACTAAGCTCACACACCCCGTCTATGGTACTGATGGAAGAGTTTTCGCAGTCGTAAAAGTTTTGGAGGACACCCCCCTGAAAGCTGGCTAGGCCTCTACCAAATGAGCCTAACCACGCGGTTTGGGTAAAGGGATCATAATAAGCTCTGGCATAACTGGTATTGGCCCGGTCGTTAGGGAGACCTCCATTTCCATTGTTAGCTAGTGTCCAGCCTGTTTCTCGCGTAAAGTGATATACCCCATCAAAGAAGACTGCTGGAGAGAAGGCACCCTGAAATCCCCTTGGCGCTATGTATAGCTCACCATTACCGGCAGCTAACCCGGTAGCAGAATTATTCCGTGGCCCTTCAGGCGTAATATTAGTGAGATCACCATTGGAGAATCTGTCCAGGCCTACATCCTCTTTTCCTACGTATATGTCTTGCCCCACTACTAACACGTGGTTTACTCCCCCTTCCACAAATAATTCTCTGAACTGTCCATTCTGGTAGAGGGTGCGTGTATTATTGATAATGGTAGCTGTGATAACTCCTTCCTGAATGGTGATATGATCAAATTTCTGCTGGAATCGGTTATCTGTTAACAGGCTCCACTGACCATTTCTAAACTCAAATAAAGTGGAGTCTGTTCTGGCATACAAGGTATTAGCATTACTCCCAATTTCCTGAATATTGGCAAATGCCGAGAGGCCGTTCAGCCCATTTTCTTCCCGCCAAATGACGGGATCTGCCAGGTTAGGGAAGTTTTCAGGTGCACTATACAGGCGGTTGTTTTGTAGCACGATCCAGATTCTCTCCTGATAGACAGTAACAGACCGGATAATCAGACGAGAAGGGTTTTCTGCTATTTGGGTGATAGTAGCTTCAGGCAAACGCTGGTTTAGGTCATATACCACCATTCCAAAATCTGTAGCTACATATAGCCTGCTGCCTGTACTCGCAAAGTCGTTGATTCTCTTTCGGGTATAAAAGGTATTTCGCTCTATGTCTGTGAAAAACTGGAAGTTATCTGGACTGTCAAAAAAGTCTATCATACCATCATTGTAGCCTATGAAAAGCAGATTTTGGGTAGGATCTACATGGACAGTTGTGGGATCTATTCCACTCATTTGGTCTACTGTAGAGAATAAGCGAGTTTCATTATTAGCAGGGTCAAAGGAAAACATCCCCCCAGAAGTGATGGAGTAGACCAGTCCGTCTTTTTCTACTGAGCGTACTATATCAGACTGGCTCAAGTAAGAAGTCCATTCTCCTATGCGCTTATCTAGCTGAGCGACAGTGGGCTGATGTACCAATAGGAATACGACAAATAGAGAAGATATAAGTGATGCTTTTCTCATGCTGTAAATATAGGGATGCTGCCAGGAGAATTGGAAGGGATAAATCTACCCCTCTTTTGATGTTTACAGTCCAGCTACTGTTTTCCCTGATTTTTTCTGGAACACCTCTACTCCCTCTCTAAAATAGTTTTGATAGAAGGCTATATTTAGTGGAGGCGTATACCCAGTGGGAGGTAACAAGTTTTGCTTCTCGTGATCCATTAAGACATAGAATGGCTGGGCATTAGAATTGTAGGTTTCTATTTGGTATTGTATCCACTGATCTCCTACTGTTCTGATTTTCTTTCCATCTTCTGTCGTGAGAATATTCGGGAGTTTCTCCCTATCATCTGTGTAGAGGGAGATGAGCACATATTCTTCGTTAATATATTTTCTGACCTCTGGGTCTATCCACATATTTTTTTCCAGGTACCTACAGTTAGCACAAGTATGTCCTGTGAAGTCCAGGAAGACAGGCTTATTTACGGATTTAGCGTATGCCAGTCCCTGCTCAAGGTCATAAAAAGCACAGAAACCGTCGGGTGTATCTTTTGCTAAGTGGCCGGAAACTTTGTTGGGATAGGTACATATATCATTGGTGCTGGAAGGAGTAGATCCAGCGCCTAGGTAGGCAGATTCTCCAGACTGGAGAATTACCCCCATATCAGATTTATCTTCCGGAATATAGCCGCCCAGCATATTCAGTGGAGCGCCCCATAGTCCAGGTAGTAGGTACAGCATAAACCAGAAACTACCCATAGCCATTAGCAGCCTGGGAACTGAAATCCTATCTACGGGGCTATCATGCGGCAGCTGAAGTTTTCCAAGTAGGTAAACCCCCATGAGGCCAAAGATGACTATCCAGGCTCCAATGAAAATATCTCTGTCAAGTAGTCCCCAGTGCATAACTAGGTCCGCTCTACTGAGGTAAATCAAGGAAAGGGCGAGTTCCAGGAAGCCCAGGACTACTTTTACGCTATTCAACCAACCGCCAGATTTAGGCAGAGAGTTTAACCACCCCGGAAAAATGGCAAACAGACTAAAAGGAATAGCAATAGCAGAAGAGAAGGCTAGCATGGAAACGGTAGGGCCTAGATAGGATTCTCCGCTAGCTGCCTCAAATAAGGCTGTACTTACTAGTGGACCTGTACAGGAAAAAGATACTACTGCCAAGGCTAGCGCCATGAGGAATATACCCACAAATCCCCCTCTTTCACTCCCCTTTTTCAGGTTAGTACTCCAGGAAGAAGGAAGCGTAATTTCAAATAAGCCTAAGAAGGAGAGGGCAAATACGAAAATGAGTGTAAATAATATCAGGTTGAAGGTAGGGCTGACGGAAAGCTGGCGCATGACATCTCCTCCAAGTAGCACGGTAACTAGCAGCCCAATAACTGTATAAATCACCACTATGGATAAACCGTAGGTTACGCCATTCCTGATCCCCTCTGCTCTATTCTCACTTTGCTTAGTGAAGTAGCTGACGGTTAAAGGGATTAGTGGGAATATGCAGGGCGTTAGTAAGGATGCAAACCCAAATAGAAACCCTTCCAGAAAAGCTCTCCAAAGGCTTCTTGACTGGGTAGGCTCAGGAGAAACAGGAGAAGTTTGACTGACTGACTGGGTTGGAGCATCCTCTCCGTAAGCGGTTTCTACCTTGCCATTGACACAGGCAGCTTCATTACAGATCTGGTAGATGAGTGCACCTGACAAGACAGGAGCATCCTCCGTAATTAGGATTTTTTGTTCAAAAGCTGCTTTATCTTTAAAGTAAGCTACCTCTGTTTCAAACACCTCATCATACTTCTTCTCAGGTACTTGTAATTCTTTTACTCCACCAACAAGCGTAATACCCTTACTACTCTCATCTAAAACATATTCAGTAGGGATACCTGAAGGATCTTTAGACGGATTTGTGGAATATATATAATGGTCTGGATTGATCTCAGCTGAAAATGATAGAGTGATGGTATCTCCTGTTTTCCAGTTGGTCGTTGAAGAGTATGTTTGTACCCACTGAATTTCCGAGAGTAAGTCGGTCGTATTACCAGCTCCCAGAGGAGAAATGGTGGAGGTAGTAAGGCTTGGCGGTGTTTCAGTTGTTGGTTGTTCTCCACTTATGGGGGAGATACTGGCTTCTGGGGTAAAGGCAGCGGGCTCACTTTTTTTTTTCGCTACCTCAAAGCTTTCTGAGATATCCAGAGAGCCTGGAATGCACCTGCTGTCATCACAGATCTGGTATCTTAAGTAACCATCTAGCTGAGCACTTCCTGCTTCCAGGACCACTTCCTGTACAAAGGTGATATTGTCATGGAAAATGGTGATCTCTGTTTCGTATATGTCATCATAGTAGGTTTCTGGCTTGCCATCCTTTTCTGAAAGCGTTCCTTTGAGGGCAAGTCCCGA
>JBCCLI010000305.1:0-8118 GCA_039026975.1 Bacteroidota bacterium
CATTAATGATGGCAGCTTTCACCTGAGCTCCCTCTTCCACAAAAAGATTATCCTTAGCATATATACGGGTATGAGGATCAGAGATACCTTGGGATTTCCTGTTGGAAGTAATTAATTCAAAGTCAAAATGGATAAATGCTCTGTTGAGTGAAAAGATATCTGATAGAGAAGATACGATAGAGGGAGAAATGGCTGTCAGCACTTCTTGATAGTCCATGGATTCAAGATAGGCCCGGGTAATTAGTCCATCAGAGGGAAGACGGTCATTATTTAATGGAATAGAGGCTAGGAGAATATTCCCTTTAGCATCTGTGTAGTACTTTCCTGGTGCCAGCTCTTTGCTTAACTGAAGTAATTCCTGGGAAGGAAGGAGTCTTCCATTAATGCAGGTGTAAGTACCCGCTTTTAGGGTATCTGAGAAGAGTGCTTGAAGATAAGTATAGGCAAGTGGATAGCAGCGCTCACCTACTACTTTTTCCCATCTCTGCTTACTTGTGAGAATACCCATTCTCAGAAGAAAGGAAGGGCGAGAGAAGGTTAACGGTAACAGATCTACACGCAAGGAATCTTCAAATATCAAGTATGGCATGACCGGATCACAGAAAAGTATTAGCTGATAATTCCTTTAGCGAGTAAATAGTGCACAAAAAAAGCAGCCCGATAGGACTGCTCCAATATAAGTTATAAGACTATACTTATTCTTCTTTCTTTTTGCTGAATTTATTTCCATACCTGGAGTAGAACTTGTCTACACGTCCAGCGGTATCTACCAGTTTTTGCTTACCAGTGAAAAAGGGATGAGAATCACTAGATATTTCCAGCTTTACTAGCGGGTATTCATTTCCATCCTCCCAGGTAATGCTATCCTTGGTCTGGATGGTAGAACGCGTTTTAAAGGCGTAATCTGTGGAAATGTCCTTAAAGATGACCTCTCTGTACTCTGGGTGGATATCCTTCTTCATAATATTTTTATTTCGGGCCACAAATATACCTAATTTCTTGACAAAGAAACAATATACAATTTGTTTATCTGCCCACCTAAGTATCTTTTTCTTACATAGCTAGAGTTGCTTTTCCTTACATGAGAGTAAGATTCAGAGAATGAGTAGGGTAAAGCTCAATCCCCAGCTTCACCAACAAGATAATCCTGAGAGAATACAGGTCAACTTTTACCAACTGCCTATTGGCTAGCTGCAAGCCTAAAATCTTGGTAGATTGCGTACGGCATCCGTCTGTTCACTAATAGATGCTGGTAATAAATGGGGTATTACAGATCTTAGTTGTTAAGCACTTACAACTGGTTAGGTATACTATTATGGTTGAGGGTATTGCCTGACAATGATCAGATCGAAAATACTAAGGGTAAAAATCTACTGTCTCTATAAGTTTTCCTTTTCTTTTTTCGTTCTTAGAGTCAGGATAAACAAAATTTACAATTTGTTAATCATAATTGGTTGATTTCTGGCTGTTATACATGTTTTTTTGAGACGCTTCAGCTAAATATGTAGGGTAATGAATTATTTTTACCTTGCGTTTAGTACCTGAAATGAGCTACTTTTGAGAATGAAATTGAAGATGTTACTTATTATTACCCTGCTCGCAGGCATTTTTCTTTCGGAAAAAGCTTACGCACAGGATGTAGTCTTCAGTTATTTTAACTTAAATTCTGACGGGGCGGATGTGCTCCTCGAGTGGGAGGTTCAGGAAGAGGCTAACATTGAACGATTTGAATTATATAGAAAGTTCAATGATGAAGGAACTTTTATTGCGATTACTACCTTCACACCTAACGGAACCAGGCAGTACCAATTCCTAGATGACGATATTTTTAAGAACCTATCCCGTACTATCTTCTATGAATTACATGTGGTCATCAAAGGAAAAACAGATCCAGTTATAGTTACCAACAGTCTCCTACACAGCCCAACCTCTGTCCAGCGTACCTGGGGAAGCATCAAAGCTATGTTTAGGTAGGAACCTCTTTTCATGAAATTATTTATTGTCAGTGTATTGCTCTTGCTTGGAGCTTGTGGAGCTTATCTTCAGCTCTCATATGAGGGTGATGAGCTAGACCAGGAAGTAGGGGTTTATAAGGTATTACGACAGTTAGGGGAGAAACCGGTAAATCATGAGCTAGAGACCTATGATTCCTTGCTGGTGAGTCAGGGAAGAGCCTTAATTTTTACCGGCCAGATGAATTCCCCACAAACGGGAAAGACTTCAGTTATCAGTCCATTTTTTACCTGTATCAATTGCCATAATACGGACAGAGAAGACCCAGACTTGCGGAATGCTACACCAGAAAATAGATTGCAATTTGTTAGCCAGAAAAGACAGGGATTTTTTCAGGCTACTACCTTTTGGGGAATAGTGAATAGGGAAAGCTGGTTTAATGATGATTATGTGAAGAAGTATGGGGAAGAGGCTCAAGCAGCCCAAAAAAGTCTAAGAGAAGCTATTCAATTATGTTCCAGAGAATGTTCTCAAGGAAGGGAACTAACAGAAGAAGAAATGAAGGCTGTGTTAGCCTACTTTTGGAGCCTACAACTTAAGCTTTCAGATTTAGCCCTTACGAAAGAACAACTAAGTGAGCTTACAAGCGTCCCCAAAAGTAAGAAAGAGAGAAAGAAAAAAATAGAATGGATAAAGTCCCAGTATATGTTAGCCTCTTCCGCCCACATAGGAAATTCTCCTGAAAATAAGGCAACAGGGTTTGGGCTGAAAGGTGATAAAGAAAATGGGAGGCTCATTTACAGAAGATCCTGTAGGCTTTGCCATTATTACAATGTGGCTGAGATAACCCAGATTTATGAAGGAGGAGATGCCATAGGAAAGATGGTAAAAGCCATGGCAGATAATGCAGACTATACGCTTTATGAAATCATCCGCAATGGAACCCATCCTGGGAAGAAGAAGGAACAGTACATGCCTTATTACCCTGTGGAGAGGATGAGTAATCAACAGATAGAGGATCTAAGGGCCTATTTTGAATCCGTAGTAGAAAGAGAAGAATAAATCATAAGAATGCTGAATTTTATTAGGCTAACTGTCGTTTCATTCTTAGATTCAGTAATTAATTAAGGCTGGCTATCATGAAGCGACTATCCACAATAATTCTAAGCTCACTAATATTTACCACCTTCCTATCTGCCCAACCTAACCGAGGTTACATAAGTGTAGGGCTATCGGCAGGACTTACTAATTATAAAGGTGACCTGTCAGGGATAGTCAATTCTCTTAGGTATACTCGTCCAGGAGTAGGGATAGAAGGGGCTTACAGGTTCCATTCTCATATGGGGGCAAGGCTCACCTTTTTTCAGGGATGGATAGCTTCTGATGATTTCAGGAGTAATGAAGAGTTAGTAAGAGCCAGGAATCTGCGTTTTCGTAGCCCTGTAACAGAATTTAGTGCACAACTGACCTTTGATCTATTTCCGGTAGAAAGATCCTATGAGAGAAGACCTACATACAGCCCCTTTGTATTTGGAGGAATTTCTGTCTTCAGCTTTAATCCCCAAGGACTATTAGATGGAGAATGGTTTGACCTGAAACCGCTAGGGACAGAAGGGCAGTTTCTACCTGACCCTAATAATGTGTATCCAGAAACCTACAACCTTACCCAGCTAAGTGTTCCTTTTGGGGCAGGCCTCAGGGTAGCCATTGCAAGACAATGGAATGTATCTGTGGAAGCGGGGATAAGAATGACCTTTACTGATTACTTAGATGATGTCAGTGGCTTCTATCCTGACTTAGATGAGCTGCGTGCTCAGAATCCCACAGCCGCCCTGCTATCAGACAGGTCTATCCGAGATCCCTTTACAGAGGGTAAGCAAGCAGGAGATATTAGGGGAAACCCCAACTTTAATGATTGGTATGCCTATTCTAATATCACGATTAGCTTCATCCTGGATAGCGTCAAGTGCCCGGCTTTCTAAAATCTTTTCCGCATTTGTTGAAGTGAATAGGTCTTGAATCGTACCTTTGGCTTACATTAAGGATAGATACCCATACTACCTGAGCCTTCCATTTTCTGGTCTGTCAACCACATACTATGCCCTGGAATTTGGATCACCTGCCCTTTGCTGCTTTCCGGTCCCGAGTAATTTACATCCAGATAAAAGCCCTAATCTGCCTGCTGTTATGTGTGTCTCTCACTTCCTTACAAGCGCAAGGAGAGAGATGGTCTGATCCCGCTTCATGGAATGGAGGAAGTGTGCCTGCTGCCTTTGAGAAGGTGGTTATTCCTGAGGGAAAACAGATCATTCTAGATGTGAGCCCAGCTCCTATGTCTACGCTTACCATTGAAGGAGAACTGATATTTGAAGATAAAGACCTAACCCTCATTGTGGGCGCCGTTTCCTTGAAAGGGGGACTTCTTCAGATTGGGACAGAAGCGCAACCCTTCCAGCACACAGCCAGTATGACCTTCATTAAGTCTCCCCAACTAACAGAGGGAGGATTTTCTCCTAAAAAAGAATTACTCATTTCTGAAGGGGGCTTACTCCAAATATTTGGAAAAAATACTTCTCCTACCTGGACACGCTCCTCTGTAGAAATGGTGCCTGGGGATACGTTACTTACTCCTAAAGATAAAGTGCAGTGGCCGGTGGATGCAGAAATAGTAGTAGCATCAAGCAGTTTCGTGCCTGCGGAGGCAGAAACAGGCCTTATCTATAACCAGTATGGAGAACATATGAGTATTTCTACTCCCTTGGCATTTAAGCATGAAGGTAAACTGCTTAAGAAAAAAGGGAGATCCCTGGACCAGCGGACAGAAATAGGTCTCCTAAGTCATAATGTCATCATTCAAGGAGACCAAGGAGCTGCCTACTCTCAAACAGGCCCTAGTATAAGGGTTAAAAATACAGGGCGGATGCAGGTAGAAGGAGCAGAGTTTAGGTTCATGGGTAATAAAGAAATGGTCGATGGGATAGCCATTAAATTCGAGGAAAGTAGGTCTGATACCACTTCCTTCATCAGAAAAAGTAGCCTACATCATTTTAGCAATAGAGGGATTCTCGTAAACGCTGCCCATAAGCTGGCTATTTCTGAGAATGTATTTTTCAAGATGAAAGGCAATGGGATTATCCTGAATAATCAGGAAGACTATCCTATGAGTGTTAAGGGAAATTTGATGATACATACAGAAAGTGCAGCTGACTTATTGCCGGATGTACGCCTTCCCAAGCTTGCGAATGCTGGTATCTGGATGCTCCACGGAGGCTATAATGTGTATAAAAATATAGTTTCTGGCACTATGAAGGGATCAGGCTTTTACATACATGAGCTGTGGAAGCATAGTAAAGGCGCATTGGGGAGAAGATTTATAGGGAATACAGCTCACGGAAACCAGTTTAATGATGGAGAAAACGCCCTGAACCCGGAGGCTAATGCAGGCCATGGATTACACATAGGGTTTACACAAAAAGATAGTTTACAGCTGGGGGCTTTACTGACAGATTTTACCGCCTATCGGAATGCTGTAGCAGGTGTTTGGGCTGATGTCTCTCACCTGGATATCAAACGGTCCATATTTAAGAATAACTCATTAGGCATTGCTTTACCTTCAGCCAGCGTGGAGGACTGTCTGTTTTGGGGCCCTTCAGGTATCCCACATCCTGACCCCTTATTAATAGCGGAGGCGCCTAATGCCATCAGGTTTAGAGGAGATATTAGTACGGGAGAAAACATCGTAGTATGCAAGTCTAGTTTCTATGATTTTCCCAGAGGAAGCATTTATGTTCAGCATTCCAGCATGGCCTTATTAGCGGTCTTATATGAGCTGGACTGGATAAATAGTACGCCCCTGCATTATGAAGACTTACAAATAGGCGGCATGGTAGACCTGGATGGATCTACCTCAGGAGGCAGAGGGATGATCGTGGGGGGGGACCTTAGCCTGCAGCATAGTCAATGTGAATTTATTGAGACCTGGAACGCCTTCAATTGTGAGTTAGGCCCTTATATTTTTCTCCAGGTAACTGAATCAGAAGGGCAGGCACTCCCTGAGTGGGAACTTTCTGGCCTCTATGGCAAGGTAGTTTCTCGTCAAAAGGGAGTAGCCCAAAAGCAGAGTAGTTTTCTCATCAGCAACAGCCTATATCAACTAAATTGGAAAGAAAATTCTCCTAAGGAGGTAGTTCTAGACCTGGAAGGAAGCCCTGGAAGTTACCTGCAACTTAGTCTTGCCTATCCAGAGCAGGAAGAAGTTTGGTTGGAAATAGATGGTGATATTTACCTGCCTTCCTACCGTAATCCCAATGTGAGTAAGGACAAATTCAGCTATAGGTGGTTGGAGGAGTTGCAAGCACTTGACGTGTTTGTCCGGCTTGGAGAGAAAGGGAAAGAGAGACTAAAGATACGCAGAGCTAAAAAAGCCCCTTTTGGCAGCTATGAGGCTACGCTAACGGTGAAGAATGATGCTTTACAATTTCGATTTGCCCAAAAGGAAATCAAAGATATTACTTCCTATCAGTTGCTACAAAAAAAGGAGAATGGCCTCATCAGTGAGCTAGAGAAAAGGAAAGTACGTAAAAGGGATGTATCCTTTTCCTTACCTTTTCCGGAAGAATCCTGGAGTAGCTATAGAATTAAATGCTTCACTAAGAGTGGAAAGGTGTACTTATCCCCATGGATTACTTGGGGGGATAAAAGTGATCCTGAGCTTAGCCTTAAATGATCAAGCTGGTAGTGGCATTCTCAAGAAAAATCAAGTATTTCTTCCTTTAAATTCTCTCTTTTATACCATTAATATGAAAATGGTATGAATAGAAAAGTGGTTCTTCCCATTGTGCTTCTTTCGTTACTATTAGGGGGCTTTGTAGCTTATGCCCAGCCAGGCCCCTCTGATGATTCCACTCCGCCTAATGTGATTCTCGTATTTGTAGATGATATGGGGTATGGAGATTTAGGGTGTTATGGAAGTCCCAATATAGAGACTCCTTTTTTGGATCGTATGGCAGCAGAAGGGGTCCGCTTCACTTCTTTTTATGCAGCTGCTCCTGTTTGTACGCCTTCTAGGGCAGCCTTACTTACTGGGAGATACCCTAACAGGCACATTAATAAAAATATAGGACCTGAGTCTACACATGGATTACCCCTCACAGAGAAGTTACTTCCTGAAATTTTGAAAGAGGTAGGGTATAAGACGGGTATGATAGGAAAATGGCATCTTGGGCACTACACGCCTGATATGATGCCTACAAGACGTGGGTTTGATTCCTATTTTGGGTTGTTGTACAGCAATGATATGATTCTCCCTTGGTGCCCATGGCTGGATGATACCTATACGTTAGAATTATACAGAGACTTAGCCCCTATTCAAGAGATTGGATTTAAACAGGACAGCTTAACGATACAGTATATACAGGAAGCTGTTTCCTTCATAGAAGAATCCTCATCAGATACTCCTTTCTTTTTATACCTAGCGCATGCTATGCCACATCTACCTATAGCTACAGCTGATAGATTTAGGGGATCTTCTGCTGCTGGCCTTTATGGAGATGTAGTACAGACGCTGGACTGGGGCATGGGAGAAATCATGAAAAGTCTTACTACCAAGGGGATAGATGATAACACCTTAGTAATTTTTACCAGCGATAATGGACCATGGATAAATATACCCAAGAGGATGTTACAGGAAGGAATAGAATTATGGCATGCAGGAAATCCTGGACCTTTGAGAGGGCATAAGAATACTTCCCTTGAGGGAGGATTTAGGGTGCCAGGTATTATCACATGGCCAGGTAAGATTCCTTCCGGCCAGCTGATACATGAACCTGCTAACACCATGGATGTATTTACTACCCTAGTAGCGATAGCAGGAGGAGAGCTACCTTCTGGTAGAGATATAGATGGACATAACCTACTACCTTTTTTACAGAATCGTGGGGAAGCCCCGGAAGCTCCTTTTTTCTATAGTTGGTCAGGTAGGGTAGAAGGGGTAAGGGAAGGAGACTGGAAACTAAGGTGTACTAAGAATGGGGGTACAGAGCTATTCCACTTAGGCCAGGATGTAGGAGAAAGAATTAACCTTGCTGAGAGGTATCCAGAAAAGGTAGCTTCTCTTTACCGTTTAATGCAGGGCTTTGCAGAGGAGGTATCCTCAGAAATTCAGCC
>JBCCLI010000306.1:0-8112 GCA_039026975.1 Bacteroidota bacterium
ATCACAAACCGCCACTCTCCTACCCGCTCTCACCAGCTTAGGTAAATAAGTATCCAGTGCATGGTGGGGAAAGCCTGCCAGTTCCACCTCAGAAGCAGCTCCATTGGCCCGCTTAGTCAATACGATTCCCAGAATCTTGGCTACCTCTACCGCATCACTCCCGAAGGTCTCATAAAAGTCGCCCACACGGAACAGCAGGACCGTACCTGGGTACTGGGCCTTCACCGCATTGTATTGCTTCATGAGGGGCGTCTCCCCCTTCTTTCCTTTTTTTGCCACTAGCTGTTCTAGATAAAGTGTAAATCAGGCTACTCAGAGTTGCCCTAATGTAACACTTCAAGATAGCCAGAAGCAGAAAAAGATGTTAGCGGGGAAATCCACAGGAGTGTGGATAAGGAGGATATCATTTTTTCCTGTAACTATCTTTCCTATGTGCTACCCGTTCAACTGTTATAATTCGGATTTCATCCTCAATGGTATACAGTATTCGGTAGTCTCCTACACGAACTCTCCAAACGTTTTCTTCTCCCACTAATTTTTTGGCTCCGGGAGGCCTGGGATCATCTTTTAGGCCTTTTATAGCAGTTAATATTCTTTTAAGGATAGGATTCTTATACTTCCTTAGTGATTTTTGTACCCTAGGAAGAATGATAACAGTGTACATGCGCTAGAGTTTCCCTTCCTCTTTTAATTGATTTTCAAATTCTTCCAGGGTTATAGCCCCTTTATGTTCCTTCCTGCTTTCTCTTACTAGTGCGGCATCAAAGAAATCTTCAAACAAATCCTCATATTTTGCTAACAATTCTATTTGTATAGCCTTGGGTTTACCTTCTTTCCCAATTACTAGCGTAACTCCTTCCAGTTCATTTAACTCATCTAAAAAATCCTGGTAGGGAAGCTTATGTTTTTTTTCTTGTAGCTCTGCCATAGGCACTTTTTTATTTAAGATACATATTTTGATCAGAAAGCGATTAATATGATAAAGGAATTAAGCTAATTTCAGGTACCTCACTGCTTCATATTTACCCTGGGGTCTGTGCAGATAATTTTGTACAGGATCTGAAAGTTAATAAAAACTATTTCTCTCATTACGGAAAGGAATTTTTCATCATGATCAAGCTGTAAAAACAGAAAAGCTCAGCATTTAGATACTGAGCTTTTTTATCTCTGAGCCCACCACTTCAGGGGTGGGGAATGTTATTCCCTAAGGGATCTCCACCACATCCAGCAGCTGACTGATGATCTGCTCGGAAGTGATGTTCTCGGCTTCTGCTTCATAAGTTACGCCTATTCTGTGTCTGAGTACGTCATAGCAGACTGCTCTTACATCTTCCGGGATTACGTAGCCTCTACGTTTGATGAAGGCGTAAGCTTTAGATGCGAGTGCCAGGTTGATAGAGGCACGGGGGGAACCGCCAAAGTTGATGAGGTTAGCTAATTTCTCCATCTTGTGAGACTTGGGATCTCTGGTGGCAAATACAATATCCAGTATGTATTGCTCTATTTTCTCATCCATATATACCTCCCGTACATACTTACGGGCACCCATGATGTCTTCCAGGCTGACTACCTTATTGATGGCAGCTTGGGTTTTGTTTACGTTTTGACGCATGATGAGCCTTTCCTCCTCTTTGGCAGGATAGGTGATCACACACTTCAACATAAATCTGTCCACCTGGGCTTCGGGAAGCGGATAAGTACCTTCCTGTTCTATGGGGTTTTGGGTAGCCAGTACCAAGAAGGGTCTTTCCAGGACATAGGTATGCTCGCCTATGGTTACCTGCTTTTCCTGCATAGCCTCCAGTAGGGCCGACTGCACTTTGGCAGGAGAACGGTTGATCTCGTCTGCCAACACAAAATTAGCAAACACAGGCCCTTTCTTAACCGTAAATTCCAGGGTCTTCTGGTTATAGATCATGGTTCCCACCACATCAGCTGGTAGTAAGTCAGGCGTGAATTGGATCCGGCTAAACTTGCCATCTACTACCTGGGAAAGGGTTTTGATGGCCAGGGTTTTTGCCAGTCCTGGCACCCCTTCTAACAAAATATGTCCACCAGAAAGTAATCCTAGTAGTAATCTCTCTATCATGTATTGCTGCCCCACAATGGCTTTCTGCACTTCCATGTTAAGAAGGTCTATAAAAGCACTCTTCTCCTGGATTTTTTCATTCAAGGCACGGATATCTACGGCAGTGGTTTGCTCCATAAGAATGGTATACGATTTATTTCTCCAAAGCGCGACAAAATTAGAATTTTCACAAAATAAAGTGTAGCCTATTTCCTACGTTAACATTCTTTTCACATTCTGTGAGAAGTATCTGAAGGTTAATGTTAGGTAATAAGCGGATAGAGTTAATTCCTTTGAGACTTCGCATCTTTGCGTGAGATTTTGCATACCAAGCCGCGAAGACAGAAAGATTTTTCTTATGAACAAATGAAGTAAGCAAGAGGTTCATTCTTCGAATAGATATGTAGCAGACTGACTATGGCTGGACATTCACTCCTTACCTTCTCTTCCAAGGGCATTTACTGTGAACAGGCAGATGTATACATAGATCCATGGAAACAAGTGGATAAAGCTATCATTACCCATGCACATTCTGATCATGCCAGATGGGGTATGAAGCATTACCTGGCCCATACTTCCTCAGAACCCATTATGCGTCTGAGACTAGGGAAAGATATTTCCCTTCAAACCCTTGCCTATGGAGAAAGTGTCCATATCAATGGCGTGGCGTTCAGCCTACACCCAGCAGGACATATTATAGGCTCTTCTCAGGTGAGAGTAGCCTATCAGGGAGAAGTATGGGTAGTGTCCGGGGATTATAAAATTCAGGATGATGGGGTGGCTACGCCATATGAACCCGTAACCTGCCACGCTTTTATTACGGAATCTACCTTTGGCCTGCCTGTCTACACATGGCCCAAGCAGGCGATTGTCATGGATCAGATCAACAGCTGGTGGGCAGATAATGCTTCCCAAAATGTAGCCAGTCTCATCATAGCCTATTCCCTTGGTAAGGCACAGCGGGTACTGGCCCATTTGGACACTAGCATAGGCCCCATCTTCTCTCACGGTGCCGTAGCCAATACCAATGAGGCTTATCAGGCGTTTGGCATTTCAGTGAGGGATACCCAGCGCATTATAGGTCAAGGGCCTGATAAGCATACCAAGAAAGACTTCCGTAAGGCCATCATCATAGCGCCTCCTTCTGTCATAGGATCTCCATGGACTCGTAGGCTACAGCCCTTTTCCCTGGGCATAGCTTCCGGCTGGATGGCCCTGAGAGGGACCCGCAGAAGAAGGGCAGCAGATAGAGGCTTCGTGCTCTCAGATCACGCTGACTGGAAAGGACTGAATGAGGCTATACAAGCTACTGGTGCAGAACGCGTATATGCTACTCATGGATATACTAACCTCTTTGCCAAATGGCTGAATGATCACACTTCCGTAAAGGCGGAGGTAGTAGAAACTTTATTCTCAGGAGAAGGGGAAGAACAGCGTGACGCCACAGCAGAAGAAAAAGGAAAGGGGGAAGAGATATGAAACAGTTTGCAGGCCTGTTCACCCAACTAGACCAGACCAACAAGACCAATGCCAAGATCAAGCTGCTTGCCGGCTACTTTGATGAAGCATCAGAATCTGACAAACTGTGGACACTGGCCCTATTTACCAGCCGGAGGCCCAAGCGTTCTGTTAAAACCACCCTCCTGAGAGAATGGGCTTCTGATCTTTCCCATATCCCCGTCTGGTTATTAGAAGAAAGTTATCATATAGTGGGAGATTTGGCAGA
This sequence comes from Bacteroidota bacterium, assembly GCA_039026975.1. Classification (GTDB taxonomy): domain Bacteria; phylum Bacteroidota; class Bacteroidia; order J057; family J057; genus JBCBKZ01. Next base: position 3,795 of record JBCCLI010000306.1, read on the forward strand.
AACCCTGGCCCTCATTCTGCCTGCTCCTACTGAAGAGAATACCCAGGACTTGTCTGAGTGGATAGATTACATCCGAGAGATGGAGTCTATGGAAGAGGAAGAAAAAGAGGTACATATCAAGCATGCCTGGAAGCAGCTGGATGCTCAAGAACGCTTTGTCTTCCATAAAATCATTACGGGAGGATTTCGAGTAGGAGTTTCCCAGAAGCTGTTAGTGAAAGCGCTGAGTAAGCATACTGGCTTGGATGAAAATAATATAGCCCACCGTCTTATGGGAAACTGGCACCCTGACAAAACTACCTTTGAGGAGCTTATCCTAAGTGAGAATATCCGAGATGACCTTTCCAAGCCCTACCCTTTCTATTTAGCCTATGCATTAGAAGACAGACCAGAAGAATTAGGTGAGCCAACAGACTGGCAGGCAGAATGGAAGTGGGATGGCATCAGGAGCCAGCTCATCATTCGCGGTGGAGAAAGTTTTCTATGGAGCCGTGGAGAAGAACTGATTACAGAGAAGTTTCCGGAATTAAAACCCCTAACCGCCTACATTCCAGATGGAACAGTCATAGATGGGGAACTTCTCCCTTTCAAGGAGGGAAATCCCCTGTCCTTTCAGGCCCTACAAACTCGCATAGGGAGGAAAAATGTCAGTAAGAAGTACCTCAAGGAGGTGCCTGTCATCATCATGGCTTATGACCTGATGGAGTGGAAAGGAAATGATATGCGAGAAGAACCACTAAGCGAAAGAAGGGAAATCCTGGAAAGCATAGTAGCTAAGTGTCCTGACTCCCTGATGCAGCCCTCCGTCATAGTGGAAAATGACGATTGGGGAAGACTAGCTGAATTAAGAGAAAAAGCCAGAGAGTATTACAGCGAGGGCCTCATGCTCAAGCGCAAAGACTCCACCTACAAAGTAGGAAGAAAACGGGGCGACTGGTGGAAATGGAAGGTAGATCCCCTAACGGTAGATGCTGTGATGATATATGCCCAGCGCGGGCATGGTAGGAGGGCCAACCTATATTCAGACTATACCTTTGCTGTCTGGGATGGGGAGAAACTGGTTCCTTTTACCAAGGCCTATTCAGGCTTAACAGATGCCGAGATGGGGAAGGTGGATGCCTGGGTAAAGCGTAATACACGAGAGAGATTTGGTCCCGTGAGAAGTGTGAATCCCGAACTGGTTTTTGAAATAGGCTTTGAAGGCATCAACAAATCTACCCGCCACAAATCAGGGATAGCCCTCAGGTTTCCCCGCATTCTCAAGTGGCGGACAGATAAAAATATTAAGGAAGCAGATACCCTCATTTATTTGCATGAATTACTGGAAAAATATGGGTAAAAGAGGCTAATTGCCGTAGGCAATCGTGTATTGCTTTTAGTTTTGGCTGAGCCTATCCTGGTTACCTGTATTTCGTGGCCTTCCGCGGGGCTCCATCTTGGGAATCACCTCCAAACAGAGGAAACAGGCTCTGTCCCGTCAATACATCACTACAAACCGCTCATGGTCAGTGGCCTAATGGGCCCACACGCTGATCAATCTATGCTACCAGATAGGGCTACCTAACAGATAATGAACTGATAACCTGTAAGTATTTTATATAATCTAAGCTGTACTTACCTATGAAAACCGTCAGAACCTACGTTAATGACTTCCTGAACCTCGAGCTCTTCGAGTTTGGTGATGACTACCTGACCCCCTCAGATTTAATGGTAGCTATTCTCATTCTGATTGTCACGAGGTTTGTGTGGTTTGGTATTAGGCGGGTAACCACTAAAACTTCCCTGGGCCAACGCATACAAGCTGACCCTGGTAGACGGAATGCTGTTCTCCAGCTATTTAAGTACATCATCTACACCATAGCCATAATTGCCATACTAAATTCCCTGGATGTAGACACCAGCCTTTTGATTACCAGTACAGCAGCCTTGTTTGTAGGCATTGGGCTTGCCTTACAATCCACCTTTATGGACGTAGCTAGCGGCATCATTATTCTCTTTGAAGGAACTATAGAAGTGGGGGATGTTATCCAGATTCAAAGTATAGGACTAGAAGGAAAAGTGAAAACCATAGGGCTGAGAAGTAGCATAGTAGAAACTCCTGATTCTGTTTCTATTATTGTACCTAACTCCAAAATGACTACCTCTCATGTAGTTAATCTGAGTTTTAACGACAAGGAAACACGCTATGTCATTACCGTTGGGGTAGCCTATGGTTCTGATGTTACCAAAGTAAAGGAGGTTTTATTGGCCTGTGCCCTCTCAAATGAAAAGGTCCTTAAGACTCCTGCCCCCACAGTAAGATTTTCTGACTTTGGTACTTCCAGTTTGGACTTTGAACTTCTGGTGTGGAGCCATCAGTCCTTTTTGATAGAGGACGTTAAAAGTGCCCTCCGATTTGAAATAGAAAAGCGTTTCAGAACAGCCAGAATAGAAATTCCTTTCCCGCAGCGAGATATTCATATTAAATCAGGCCTGGAAAGGCTTCAGAGAGGGGATTAGGGTGAAATGCTTATATTGAGGCCCTTCAGATGAGCATATGAGAAATTTTCTGTTGTTAATTATTCTCTGTCTGGGATTAGGCGCCTGTAACACCCCCTCAGCAGAAGAAAGCACCCCCACTGAAGCAGAAAGTCCTTCAGTAGATTCAGTGGCCATTTCTGACAAAGCCATTTGTTTATGGCCCAAGGTAGGGCTAAGAGAAGGGCCAGTGAGAAACAGTAAGTATATGACTACTATATATTTTGGAGAATCAGTGGCGCTATTGGGTGACACCCTGGAAAACGAAGCAGAAAGCAGGACATATATTAAAGTCCAATTGTCTGATCAGGATACTGGCTGGGTGTATGACTATTTATTTTCCTATCCTGCAGTATTGACAGTAGCTACCCGTACGATAGAGCTGTACAGAAGACCAGATATGATGACCTTTACAGGAGAATCCTTTCAAGAAGGAGAAATCTTTGCCTTAAAAGGAGATCAGGTCCAGGGATGGTTGAGGGTGCAAGGCAAAGAGAAAGAACTAGACGGATGGATTAGAAGTGAAAGCGGCATCAGCCAGGACCCCATAGATGTGAATGTAGCCTCTATGCTTAACAGAGCCCTGGATGAGTCAAGCCTAACTGAAAGGGCTAAGCTGCTTAATCAAATGATGGATAATAGCGCCCTGTCCGTTTCTGCCTTCCTGGGCCAGGTAAGAGAAGCCCTGGCTGAGACGGAGGATAAACTCGCCATTCTGGAAAACCTGCCGGAAAATCAACTGTACATAAGCGTTCCCGACGCAAATGTAAGGCAAAAGCCAGTTGTAGAGGAAGATAATGTGCTCTTTACGCTACATGAAGGAGATATATGCGCCATCCGCAGAAAAGGGGCTAAAGAGACGGTCAATGGAAAAGAAGATTACTGGTATAGGATATCCTTTGAAGGCAAAGAAGGATGGATTTTTGGGAACCTCACTTCTAAAATTATCAATTAGGCTTGTAGGCTTTTTTCTGGCGGTAGGCATACTATCCTCCTGTCAACCTAAGGAGAATAGCCTCCTCCTCCAATTTCAGGAAGACACACCAGCACATCAACCCATATGGCTGTCCATGGCCTATCAGGGAGATTTTATTAGGCTGCAGGACCCCAAGGGAAATGTTCAGGACTTCCAAGCAGAATACATTCCCTCTGCCTCCGCTTACCTATGTTACCTTGAGAATGAAGTACCCTCCCAAACAGAAATTCTCTTTACGCTTACGCAAGAGAGGCAGGGAGCTGAAGACAGGATTTCCTGGAAGGAAACTGACTCAACCCTTACCGCCTATAGCCATCAAGATATCCTAAGCTTTCACCATAAGCTAGCACAGCCCCCTGCCCATTCCCCCTCTTATTATGGCAGGGCTGGCCATATTCATCCTGTGTATGCCCCCAATGGCGCTGTAGTTACGGATGGATTCCCAGCAGGACACACCCATCAACACGGTATTTTTTTTGCCTGGGTAAAAACCTTATTTAAAGGGAAAGAAGTTGATTTTTGGAATCAGCAAAAACAAAGCGGAGACGTACGCCTTGATAGCTTATTGACGGTAGAAGACTATCAGACTGTGGTTCTTCTACAAAGCAAGCAATCCTATGTGAGTCTGGCTGATGGACCGGTATTAAGTGAAAACCTAACCCTGACTGTTTACCCCCACCCCAACTACAGTGTGTGGGATATGTCTGTTCTTCAAACCAACATAAGTTCTGATACCCTATTCCTGCAGAAACATCTGTATGGGGGCCTAGGTGTAAGGGGAAGTAAATACTGGAATCAACAAGACAGTCTACATTTTAGTTCAGC
>JBCCLI010000307.1:0-8106 GCA_039026975.1 Bacteroidota bacterium
AAATAAGTGGCCATGAGATAGAACGTAAGATTGCAGAGAAGTATGGATTTAAATTATAAGCTTTTACCTGAAGCAGTTGAAGATATTGAGCAATCTCTTGAGTGGTATGAAGAAAATGGAGGAGAAAAACTAGCAGAACGCTTCTTTAAAGCCTACCTAGATGCCCGACAACAAATTTTAGATAGTCCAGAAACTTATGCTACTATATTCAAAGAGTTTCGCAGGATCCGCTTAAAAAAATTTCCTTACAGGATTCATTTACAGAGTTTTAATTGATACAGTCTACGTTGTTGCAGCAATTCCCGGTTTAGGTTTTATCTACTTTACATAAGTTAATTTACTGATAATCCATTAATAGTGTTACGTCGCCTTCAGCCTGAGATACTTTTTCCCAAAGCAAAAAAAGTATCCAAAAATGCATTGTCCCTCCAATGCATCCCTACAAGCCTCCCACAACCCGTGGAGGAACGGCCTACCCGCCCACATACATCATAATTCCTCTTCATTCAAGCTGAGATTTTCAGAGGTAACTATTTGATTATGAATACTATATTAACCCATTTGCTAAACCGGGAATTGCTGACGTTGTTGTGATTGTCCATGATAAAAGAGATCCTTCATTTTGGACAAAGCGACTGGAGAAATAGGTTTGATCAAATAGTATAAGTATTTCAATCTAACGAATTATTCTCAAGGTAGAGTCTTGATTACTCCTATGTTGATTAGCTTAACTGTTAGCATTATATTTTCTTCTCTACCGACTACTACACTCCTACACCAGCCTGTAGGACAGTCCCATCTCCCTAATGCTGTGAAGCATCTCAGAAGAAGGCTGAATCTGTAGACTTGAGCTAATCAGCTTTATATCAGCACCTAAGCGTGGGTCTTTTACCCTAAAGATCAAGTCCTTCTTACCTGGATTTTTCTCCACTAAAGCTTGAAGCTGACCTAGAAGCTCATGATTTAGCTCATAATTCTGGATCTCCAGACTCAGGTGCTTTACCATGCCTTCAAACAGATCTTCTGATAGCAGCTTGATCTCCTTTATTCTCAGCTCGAATTCTGTTTCATCATACCTTCTAGCCTGATACACCCCATAAATGAACAGCATTTCATCAGGCTGGATGAGGTGTCTAAAATTAGCGTACTGATCCCCAAACAGCGCCAAATCTAGCGAATCTGAGAAGTCTTCTATGGTGAAGGATAAAAATTTATTCCCCCTTCTGGACACTCTATCTCTGGAGGAGGTAACGATACCCGCCAACTTCACTTCCTTCCCTTTCATATTCTCCAGGGTAGCAAGTCCGTTAGTGGTGAAGGCCTGTATCTGCCAATTATACTTATCCAATGGATGACCTGAGAGGTAGAAGCCAATCACTTCTTTCTCAAAATTCAGGGTCTGTAGCTCTGTCCAGGCCTCTACCACTTCCCCATCTTTCATGGTTCCTACCGGGATACGAGGTTCCTCATTATATTGCCCGTTCCCATTTCCACCTACATCCCCAAAAAGACTTACCTGAGGAGAATTTCTCTCCATTTGGATCTTCACTCCATAGCTGAGAGCTTTTTCGAGCACATTAGTCTCCTCCTTTTCATTTACCGGGAGAAAATACTGGTATCTCTTCACCCCAAAACAATCTAGCGCACCTGCATATACCAGGGACTCCATGGTCTTGCGGTTTAAGGTACGCAGTGGCATGCGTGTGGTAAGGTCAAAGAGGGTGGAGAAAGGGCCATCTTTTTGTCGTTCCTTCACCAGTGCTTCTACTACGGCTCTACCCACTCCTTTAATGGCCTCCATTCCAAAGCGGATCTGGCCCTGAGGATTCACAGAAAATAGCGACTTACTTTCATTGATATCCGGCTGGAGTACCTCTATGTCCATTCTCCTACACTCTTCTATGAAGAAGGTGATTTTCTTGATATCACTTACATTATGCGTAAGTACCGCGGCCATATACTCTGCCGGGTAATGGGCCTTCATATAAGCCGTTTTGAAGGCCAGGAGGGAATAGGCGGCAGCGTGAGATTTATTAAACCCGTAGGAGGCAAATTTCTCCATCAAGGCAAACACATCCTCAGCCGTCTTTTTGTCTACGCCATTATCGCCAGCCCCTTTGATGAAGTTGACCTTCTCCTTAGCCATGATCTCCATCTTCTTCTTTCCCATAGCTCGCCTGAGCAAGTCTGCACCTCCCAGTGAGTACCCACCCATGGTTCTGGCTACCTGCATGATCTGCTCCTGGTACACCATAATCCCGTAGGTGTTATTGAGAATAGGTTCTAGCATAGGGTGAGGATAAACAATGGTTTCCCTCCCATGCTTTCTATTAACGAAAGAAGGGATATTATCCATGGGACCCGGCCTATACAGGGCGTTCATAGCTATAAGGTCCTCTATGTTCGTGGGCTTGAGTTGGCGGAGGTACTTACGCATACCGTCAGACTCAAACTGGAAGGTAGCTACCGTATCCCCCCGCTGGTATAGCTCGTAGGTCTTTTCATCTGTAATGTCTATAGCATCAGGATCTACCTCTATCCCTCTGTTTTCTTTGACTAGCTTAATGGACGTCTTGAGAATAGACAACGTTTTCAGTCCCAGGAAGTCCATTTTCAGAAGTCCACACATTTCTGCCATAGGCCCATCATACTGGGTAACTATGGTTTCATCTTTGGCTACGGAAACAGGCGCATAGTCTGTAACATTATTAGGAGCAATAATCACTGCACATGCGTGCACCCCTGTATGTCTGGCAGTCCCTTCCAATGTCTTGGCAAAGCGCATCATTTTCCGGGTAGGTACATCCGGACTATCAAAGAGCTTGGAAAGTTCATCTGCAAAGTCTGGATTATTCTCAGGATCTAAGGCTTTCTTGAAAGACATGCCTGGCCTGTCAGGCACCATCTTGGCTATGCGGTTTACCTCTGCCAAAGGAATCCCCAGCGTTCTCCCCACGTCACGCAGGGCTGTTTTAGCCCCCATAGTTCCGTAGGTAATTACCTGACTTACAGATTTACGTCCGTACTCTTCCACCACATAATCTATCACTTCCTGACGTCCTTCATCATCAAAGTCTATGTCTATATCCGGTGGAGAAACCCGCTCAGGATTCAAGAACCGCTCAAAGAGTAGGTCATAAGTAAGCGGATCTATATCTATAATCCCTAGCACATAAGCCACCACACTTCCTGCAGCTGAGCCTCTACCAGGTCCCACATATACTCCCCTCTCCCTGGCCACTGTAGTAAAGGACTGTACGATGAGGAAGTAGCCTGCATAGCCCATCTTCTTGATGATCTTCAGCTCCAGTTCTATTCTCTCCTGAATTTCAGAAGTTATCTCCTTGTATTTTTTCCTTGCTCTTTCCCAGACCATAGCCGCCAGGAAGTCATCCATATTCTGGAACTCTTCCGGCACTTTATACTGCGGGAGTATCATATCTCCTTTCAGGTTCATCTCAAAATTACAGCGCTCTGCTAGCCCTATGGTATTATCCAGGGATTCAGGAATATCCTGGAAGAGTTCCAGCATTTCCTCCTGTGTCTTGAAGTAAAAGCGGGGATTTAACCTGTTTTTATCATCTACAAAACGGAATCTGTTAGGGTCTTCATAATCTGAAGAGGTTTGGAGCGCTAGTAGTAGATCATGGGCTTCACTGTCTTCCTTATTTACATAGTGGACATCATTAGTAGCTATAACCGTGAGGTCATGCTTTTTCGCCATCCTGATCAGCCACTCATTACACTTCTCCATATCCCCCAGGGTATGCCGCTGGATCTCTACATAGTAATTCTCCTTCCCAAACAGGCTGATATAACTTTTCAGCATTTCTTCCGCCTCTTCTTCCCCCTTCTGAATGAGGGTCTGGTTTACTTCACCCGCCAAACAACAGGTAGATCCTATCAATCCCTCAATGTGTTGACTGAGGATCTCCTTGTCTATTCTCGGCTTGTAGTAATACCCATCTGTGTAGCCGTAAGAGCATAGTTTCACCAGGTTCCTATAGCCTTCCGCATTTTTAGCCCACATAATCTGGTGATACCGCTTTTGGGTTCTATCCCGCTGAGTGGCATCTCCGGCAATGATGTAAAACTCACATCCCACAATGGGTTTCACCCCATTCTTTCTAGCGTTCAACACAAACTTAGGTACACCGAACATATTCCCATGATCCGTGATGGCCACATGGGACATCCCACAATCTGCCGCCTTAGCCACCATATCCTTGATTTTGGCAGCCCCATCCAACAGACTAAACTCCGTGTGATTATGTAAATGGACAAATTCTGGCATACATCTTTTGGTTGAATTCCTATACCCCTAAGAGGGTAATTAAAGTAGTAATTACACAGGCCTTTCACTAACCATATTTTCCACAGCTGTGGATACTCAGCTCCTATCATCGTAGAATTTTTTAACCAGCTTTTCACCATGAGGAATGGTCTGGGTAGCCCACTTAATCCTCAATGCCAACTGATCTTCTGGCCTAAGTTTCCAGTCGGTAGTATCTCTTTTGAGCCTGTTAGTTAATTCGTACAGAGTGATGGCAGCAGAAACAGAGATATTAAAGCTTTCCGTAAATCCTACCATTGGGATGCACAGCTGAGCATCCGCTTGTTCCAGGATGGTAGAGCTAAGGCCATCTCTTTCTCCTCCAAAGAACAAGGCTATGGGCTTATCAAGGGGTAAGTTGGTAGGACTAAACTGCTTCACTCCCGGACTGGTAGCTACTATGGTATACCCTTTCTCTTTTAGGGTTTTCAGGCAGGCTTGGCTGTTATTTTCCTCCTGATGGTAGGTGGTAATATCCAACCATTTTTCCGCCCCTTTAGCTATGTGATTAGATACCCTGTATGGATTATTCTCCTCTACGATATGAAGCTCCTGGATACCAAAACAATCGCATGTTCTCACTACAGCAGAGGCATTCTGTTCTTTACTTAGGTCTTCTACCGCTACTACAATGTGTCTGGTACGCTCCAGCAGTACCTCTTCAAATAAGGCTGCCCTGTTGGGGGTAAGAAAAGACTTCAGGTAAGCATACAGTTCTTCCGCTAAGGGCTCCATAAGTTTTTCCTCATCTTGGGCTGCAAGTTAACAGAATTAAGAAACTCATCCCATCTGGCCAGGAGAGACCTTTTACGAATCTCAAATCTTTATTCTGTATAAGCATCAATTCCAAAATGTTGAATAAAACATTGCTTATCAGTTTCTAGTTGCTAGCTTTGTGGCGATTATTTAAAATCATTCTAAATAACCTACGATGAAAACGTTTTACAATTTAGTATTCTATATAAGCCTTTGCCTGGGCTTAACGGGAATGTCCTCTCTACAGGCACAGGATACTGGTAGTATTTCCGGTATTGTGCGTGGAGACCAAGGAGATATTTTACCTAATATAAGTGTCAAACTGGGCAATACTGACATGGCCACCCTCACAGATGAGCAAGGTAAGTATATGTTTAGCGGTGTCCCTGCCGGGGTACAAACCCTTGTAATTTTTGGAGGAGGCTACCTGGAGGTCAGACAGCCTGTTCAAGTTACTGCTGGTCAAACCACAGAAATGAATATAGGCTTAACTATAAAGTCTGTAGAACTTAGTGAAGTCGAGATTGTGGGGAATGCTGGTGCCTTTAGCCCTGATGTCATTACAGGAGCTACCAAGCTCCCTGTATCCTATGAGGTCTTACCCTTAAGTGCCTCAGTGATCCCTAGTGAGTTAATTACCTCACGTCAGTTTACCCGTCCCAAGGACGCGATCAGGATGATAGGAAGTATTACTGCCGCTTCAGGAGGACATAGTAGCACACATGATGTATATAGCGCCCGTGGATTTTCTATCAGTAGCAGCCGTGGGGGAGTTCTAAAAGACGGACTGTACTATGCAGGTTTTGACTCTCCTCCTGCTGACGTAGCCAGTTTAGAAAGAATAGAGTATATCAAAGGAGCCTCTTCCATCCTGTTTGGTTCCGCAGAACCTGGAGGGCTTATTAACTATGTATACAAAAAACCACTGAATGAAGCTGCTTACTCCATCAATCTTCTAGGTGGTAGCTGGAATACCTTCCGTGGTACCCTGGATGCGGGTGGTCCTATCGTTAAGGACAAGCTGCTTTACAGAGCTACCCTGGGATATGAGGATTCAGAGACATGGCAAGACTTCAGCTTCACCCAGCGTCTGGCACCTATGGTAAGCTTGCAGTACAATATTTCACCCAGAACTACCCTGAAGTTAACCGCAGAAATCATTTCTCAGGAAGCTAATCCGTCTAATGCAGATGCCCCTGTTGTGGCGCCTACCACTCCTGATGGAAACGGTTCTTTCTTTGAGACCAGCGATTCATGGTTTGCAGGATTTGCCAATGATTTTGTTGAGGAGCTTACACAGGTATATCAGGCTAGCTTGAGGCATGAATTCAGCGATCAGTTGAATGTTACTGCCGGGTTTAGCTGGAACAGAGCTGAAAAAGAACAGGGTGTAACAGGATACTTCCTTGCACCACCTGACCCTGTTACAGGTGACTTAAATCGTTTGGTGTTTGATCAGAAAAGAGACCTAGAAACCTGGGCTACCACGGTGGATGTAAACTATAACTTCAATACAGGCGCCTTAAGCCATAAGCTATTGGTTGGTGGATCCTACGCTAATATTGACTCCAGAAATATTAATGGATTCTCCATTGTTGTACAGGGCGTTCAGGCTGCTTTGCTAAATGCCGGTATAGAGGTAGACCTGGTAGATCCTGTTCCTCCTACCAATGTAGATACCCCAAGAAATCCTGACTTTAATCACCGTAGAAACTACTTTGATCCACTAGGTTGGGCACAGTTATACTGGAATGAACAAGAATTAGGGATTTATGCACAGAATCTGACTACAATTGAAGGTACAGGCTTAAGTTTCCTCCTGGCTTTCCGCTATAATAACTACAATTACGAGAATACGTTCAATAATGGACATGCTGGCACAGATGCTGACCTACGTGATCCTTATGAGAATACCTCATTTGTTCCCAGATTAGGCGTGATCTACGAATTTACCCCTGGTTTATCTGCCTATGCCAGCTTCAGTCAGTCAGTAAATCCTATAGCTCCATTTTCACCTGACGGATCCATCATAAATGATGACCCAGAACCTATCAGAGGAGAGCAGATTGAGTTTGGGATAAAGGGAAAGGTAAATAACCTCTTTACCTATACCTTAAGTTTCTACAACCTGGATCGTGAGAATGAAGTAGTCAGTATCAGTCCTACTGAAAGTACACAGGACGGACTACGTCGTAGTAGAGGAATAGAGCTTGACATTAGTGGTAGCCCAGTAAGGGGATACAACTTCTACGCTAGTTATGCCTTTACTGATACTGAAATCATAGAAAGCGGTATTTCTGAAGATCTGGAAGGACAACCTGCCAATGGAATTCCTCAGCATAATCTTGCTCTTTGGAATACTTACACATTTAAGAATAATCTGGGATTTGGGTTAGGAGTAGAGTCAAGAAGCGAATGGCAGCTAAGTCCTACGCCTCCATTTCTTCCCTTCACAGTCAAAGAAGATGGATACTTCATTGTAAATGCAAGTGCCTTCTACCAGGTAAAAACCAAAGGCGGTGCCTTGGATTTCAATGCTACAGTTAACAATATATTTGATGATTACTATTTCCAACCTTCTACTTCACCCGTTTTTGTTAAAAGAGGCGCACCAGTAGGATTTACTGTCTCTATAGGCTACAGCTGGAAATAAGAAGATATAGTCAAGCCTATTTTTATATTTACAGATAACATACTAATAGGCAACAGAGGCTACCTGCAAGGGTAGCCTTTTGTCATTTTACACCTGAGCAAGAAACTAGTTCTCTTTCTGCCGCCAGAAAATCCTCCTTTTCTCCCTCATGTCATCTCTCATATGGTTTGCTTTTGGTAAGGGCTTCCTTTACCTCTATGGGCTTTCCCTCAATTTCCGCTTCATTCAGGCCATTAAGATTTCTCCTTCAACAAGAGAATATCCACATTTTTATCCAAGCTAAATAGGATAGAAGTAACTACTTCTAGTCTAATTCTTCCAGGGCAAATTCCAGCATAGAGTCTATGCCGTTAGCCTCTAGTTC
>JBCCLI010000308.1:0-8105 GCA_039026975.1 Bacteroidota bacterium
GATTATCTTTAGGGCATCAAATACATACATAGGGTAAAGATTTGGGAGTTGAGATGTTTTGACACCATTAATCTCTCATTTCTTGCCCTATTTCTCATCATAAAACATTCTTTTTCAATAAACTAAACCCCGAACTCGCGTAATGTAATATCTAATTACTTGTAATTCAGAATCTTATAGAATGAAGGAAAATACCTTTTGGGGAAGACTATCTAAAGATTTTGAGAAAAGACCTCTTTCTGAAAAAAGCCTTCGTCCAGATCGCCTTACTTTCTGTGGTTCTACCAAAATTAGCCTAGGTTTATTTCGAATATTATCTAAAAGACTATGGGTATTATTGCCTGTAGGTGTGCTTTTTAATTCTCCAATTAACGGGAAAGTGGTTTCTGCTTCTTTTCCCTACGGCTTTAGCCCATCCTAATGCCTGACCTTGATAAGTAATTAGCAGCCACCCTTTATCCTTCGGAGGAGGGATCCTAATTTCCTCTTTTCGTAAATAAGAAATAGCCTGTTCATAAGTAAGTTCCCACATAGGAAGAATATCCTTTCTCAGGATTTCACTTAGAGCTAATTCATGTGAGGGGGCTACATCCATTCGGTGAATTTTACCAGCGTATAGTCCATTAGCTTTTATTCGAAAGGGCTTTTTATGGAATTGAGCATGTGCAGGATGTCTCAGGAATAATTTATCCTGAAATACTTCAGCTGCTAAATGGGAAGGTGGGAGCGTGTGGGTTGCTAAGAAGGCTGAAGTGGTCTTGTCCATCTTGGCAGGACGAGGGATGATCCAGGAAAAGGCCTCTGTATTCCCCTTTTTTCGGAGGCGAGAAATGAACAGACCTTCACCTTGAAGCTTATGAGGCATGCATCTGTAAGCGGCATATGCCTCTCCTTCTAAGGAAAGAGGAATAGAGCCAAATTTTTCCAGGCCAGGTACAGGTGCTAGGGTTAGTTCTTTAGGGAAACTACGCAGAAGCCATCTGATGATTTCTTCATTTTCTTCAGGAGAAAAAGTACAGGTAGAATAAATTAAATAGCCCCCTGGTTTCAGGGAAGGTAAGGCGTCAGCTAAAATGCGTTTCTGTCTGGCAGCACATGCTTCCACAGCAGATTCTGACCACCGCTCTCTACTCTGAGGATCTTTTCTGAAAAGCCCTTCTCCTGAACAAGGGGCATCTACTATTAGGTAATCAAAAAATTCAGCCATAGCCTGAAAGGCTACAGGATCATTTTGGAGAATGAGCGTAGCGGGATTTCCCCATCTACTCATATTCTCTGCTAGAATTTTAGTTCGGTTAGCTATCACTTCGTTGGAAACCAGAAAGCTTCCTTCAGGCATAGCACCTGCCAGTAAGGTAGACTTACCGCCTGGAGCAGCACATAAATCCAGGATGGTCACAGCATCCTTGAATTCACACATTTGATAGAGCATCATGGAGGCGGCTTCCTGCACATAGTAGGTACCAGCATGATAGAAGGGATCCAAGGTGAAAGTAGGTCGCTCTCGAAGGTAATAAGCATGTGGGTGCCAGGGTACATTAGAAGAGATTAGGGGTAGCTGGTTTTCTACGCCTTTTGCCTTTACTGGGTGAAGGCGGATGGAAGAAATAGCTTCTCCTTCTAACACATCTTCAAATTCTTCGTACTCTTCCTGGAGGCTTTCCCGCATCCTGGAAATAAAAGCATGTGGAAGGGCACAAGTAGACATATATGAGAATCTGTTTATGTAAACTAAAGGACTAGAAAATGGTCATTATTTGTGAAAAGTTCATAAGTTCTTTTATGCTTTAATCTGTTCCTGGTTGGTTTTTATTCTCTTCTACTCGCGCGATAGGATCTTTGGTGAGCTCGTATAAGTAAAGGGGCAGTTTTATTCTAAGCAATTACAAAATCCCTCTGAAATTTTCCGTGTAAAAATCCAACCAAAAATTCCTGTAGTTCGTTAAAAGTAAAGCTATCAAAAGAGTAGGGTATTACTATTAATACAATTTATGGATCAAGAAAACTCTCTAGTAGGGAAACCCTTAAAAAGATTCTTTAGGCTTCTTTCCCTAGAGAGGAAAGAAATAGGGCATATTTACATCTACGCCATTTTTAATGGCCTTATTTATTTGTCTCTTCCCCTTGGAATTCAAGCCATTATTAGCCAAGTATTGGCTAATGAGTTATCATCCTCTTGGGTACTTTTGATTATAGTAGTGACATTAGGGACAGCTGTAGTAGGGGGGCTGCAGATTATGCAGATGTCCATTACGGAGATGATTCAGCAGCGTATCTTTACCAGAGCCTCTTTCGAATTTGCTTACCGCATTCCAAGAATTAAAATGGAAGCCTTAGCAAAGTATTATCCTCCGGAATTGGTCAACCGTTTTTTCGATACCATGAATGTCCAGAAAGGACTACCTAAAATTCTGATTGATCTTTCGACAGCCGCTATTCAAATCATTTTTGGACTAATATTACTCTCCTTTTACCATCCTTTCTTCATCATCTTTGGGTTCGTGCTGGTATTTCTTCTCTTCTTGATTTTCAGATTTACCGGGCCTAGAGGATTGACCACTAGTCTGGAAGAATCCAATCATAAATATGAGGTAGCTTCCTGGTTAGAAGAAATAGCTAGAGCACTTAGTTCCTTCAAACTTGCGGGAGAAACAGATCTTGCCTTGAGAAAGACTGATCACTTAGTTTCAAATTATCTGAATGCGAGGAAAAAACACTTTCGTGTCCTGATTGCTCAATTCTCTAATATAGTTGCCTTTAAGACCATCGTTACCGCAGGCCTTCTTATTCTTGGAAGTATTCTTCTCATTGAACGGAGAATGAATGTAGGCCAGTTTGTAGCATCTGAAATCATCATTTTGATGGTAATCTCCTCTGTTGAAAAATTAATCACCAGTATGGAAACCATCTATGATGTACTTACAGGTATGGAAAAAATAGGGAAGGTGACGGATCTTCCTCTGGAAAGACACAAGGGGATGGACTTTGAACAGATCAACACAGGGCAGGGGATAGACATTCAATTCAAAAATGTAGATTTTAAATTTCCTTATGACCATCATCTCGCTTTAAAAAATGTCTCCTTTGATATTCTCCCGGGAGAAAAAGTCTGTATCTCTGGTCCTAGTGGATCTGGGAAATCCATGCTACTCAATGTAATCTCTGGTTTATATGAACATTATAACGGAATCATAGCCTTTAATGATGTTCCGCTAATGAATCTGGACCCCATTAGTCTACGCTCATATATAGGCGATTGTCTGTCTCAAAAAACACTCTTCCGTGGTTCTGTGATAGAAAACCTGAAAATGGGGAGTCCAGAGGTTTCTTTCGAAGATGTTCAATGGGCACTTTCTAAACTGGAATTACATGATTTTGTGAATTCTCTCCCCATGGGGCTAGAAACGGATATAGTTCCTGAAACACCTACCTTACCACAGTCCGTAGTCAGGAAGTTAATCCTAGCAAGATGTGTGGCCAAAAGACCACAGCTGCTAGTTATGGATGATTTCTTTTCTATTTGGGAGAAAGATGAACGAGAAAGAATATGTGAATTCCTCACTTGTGCTGAAATGCGTACAGTAGTTTCTGTTTCCAATGACCCCACGTTTGCAGTTAAATGTGATAAGGTGATAGTGCTTGAGAAAGGGGCTATTAGAGACGTAGGATCTTTCCAGGAAATTTCTCAAAAACCCTATTTCGAAAATCTATTCAAATAACTCCAGGAGATGCTGAATATATCGGATAACAGAGTGGATGAAAGTATAGATAAAGAAAGTTATTCTTCCTTTACAAATATACTTAGTCCTAACCTGGCTCATATTCTTTCCTATTGGTTGGTTGGTTTTCTGATTGTATTCGTTGCTGTCCTTTTTGCACCATGGACACAGAATATAAATGCGCGCGGAAATGTTACCACCCTTAGGCCTAATCAAAGGCCTCAAACCATAGAATCTACAGTAGCAGGAAGAATAGAAAAATGGTATGTAAATGAGGGAGATACTGTATCCAGAGGTGATACTATCCTGTACATATCCGAGATTAAGGATGATTATTTTGATCCTCAGCTACTTGATAGAACCAGGGCTCAGATAGATGCTAAGTCGGGGTCTATTGATTCATATAATATGAAAACCCTAGCACTCAATCAGCAAATAGATGCCCTGGGGGCTACCAGAGACCTAAAGTTACAGGAGGGTCAAAATAAAATCAGACAGTCCACCTTTAAGGTACAGGCTGATAGCATAGATTTACGTGCTGCGGAGGTAGCTGACTCTATTGCATTGTTACAGCTTAAAAGATGGGAGACTTTATTTCAGCAAGACCTAAAGTCTAGAACAGATCTGGAGAAAATGCGGAAACAAAGGCAGGAAGCAACAGCTAAGCGTATTTCTTCAGAAAATAAGTTAGCTGAATCACGAGTGGCACTGACTAATGCACAGATAGGATTTAATAATATAGCTAATGAATATCAGGAGAAAATAGCAAAGGCAAGATCTGATATGCAGAGTGCTAAGTCTGATAGATTTGAGGCTGAAGCTCAGGTTCAGAAGATGGAGAACCAGTATAGTAACTATGCTTTTCGGGCCAATTTCCGCTACATAATAGCACCACAGGATGGTTTTATAAATAAAGCATTAAAGTCAGGGATAGGAGAGACTGTGAAAGAGGGAGAGTCTGTAGTGAGTATAGTTCCGCTTAAGGTAGAATTAGCCGCAGAAATATATATACGTCCTGTAGATGTCCCATTAGTGAAGCGGGGGGAACCTGTCCAGTTAGAGTTTGATGGATGGCCCGCCATTGTATTTGGATCAGGCTGGCCTAATGCCTCATTCGGGACGTTCAGGGGAGAGGTGTACGCAGTGGAAAATAATATCAGTGAAAACGGACTATACAGAGTCCTTATAGAGGCAGCTGATTCTGTTCATAATGGCTGGCCTGAACCCTTACGGGTGGGCTCAGGGGTAAATGCATTTGCCCTTTTAAATGATGTCCCGTTGTGGTATGAGATATGGAGGCAGCTAAATGGATTCCCACCTGAATATTATGAGGTAGACAGTAAGGAAGAGGATAAGAAGGAGAAAACGAAAAATGGTAAGACCAAAGGAACTGGATTCTAAGATGAAAACGATTTATCTAAGTGGTCTTTTTTTTCTTTTGAGTCTGATAGTTAGTCCTACAGTAGGGAAAGCTCAGCAAGATAGTCTACCTGTATTCACCCCTGAGGCATTCCTGTATCTAGTGAGGGATAACCATCCTGTATCCAGGAGAGCTGATCTTTTTCGGGAGCAGGCTAGGGCTACCCTCAGACAGTCCAGAGGGGCATTTGACCCTAAGCTATTTGGTACCTATGACGATAAGTACTTTGACAAGAAAAATTATTGGAGGCTATTTGAGGGAGGGCTGAAAGTAGCTACTACTACAGGAATAACGCTAAAAAGTAGTTATGCCTGGAATGATGGGATATTTTTAGATCCCGAGAGAACTATTCCCTCTCAGGGACAGGCCTTAGTGGGGGCAGTGCTTCCTGTGGCCAGGGGCCTGATGATAGACCAGCGAAGGGCAGCTATACGGCAAGCGAGAAACTTTCAGAACGTAGCCAGAATAGAGCAAGTCCGGCTGATCAATGATCTTTACTGGCAGGCAGCCAAGTCATATGTGAACTGGACGGTGTCCTCGGCCAACTATAGACTGTTTGAAGCGGCTGTTAACGCTTCCCAAGTTAGGTTTAATGCCGTTAAGGCTACGTTCTTTTCTGGAGACTATGCGGGTATAGATACTGTGGAGGCATTTACCCAACTTCAAAGCTTTGAAGTTCAAAAGCAGGAAGCTTATCTGGCGTACTTAAAAGCCTCTCTGAATCTGGAAACCTACCTGTGGTCAGAGAATGAAGAACCACTAGAAGTTACTGATCAACTTAGGCCAGTAAGGCTAGAAATATTTCCTATCTCAGTACCTGTTTCGCAGGACTCTATGTTCCAAATTTTGGATAATCTGGAAGCTCATCCTGATTTACAGAAACTTGCTTTCAAGCGAGTAGACCTGGAGATAGAGAGAAGGTGGAAAGCAGAGCAGCTCAAACCTATTCTGGACCTGGAATATAACTTTCTCTCCTCTGCTAATACCTTTGCAGAAAATACAGTAGATAACTCTTTACAGTTAGGACAGAACTATAAATGGGGGATCAACCTAGAGTTTCCTCTCTTCCTTAGAAAAGAAAGAGGCGCTTTGGCCTTAACCAAGCTAAAGATTCAGGAACTAGACTTTGAAACAAACCAGAAAGGGTTAGAAGTATCCAATAAAATAAAGACTTACTACAATGAACAGCTTTGGGTGTTCAACCAAGTAGAGACTCAGCTAGAAAATCTACAAAATTACAGAAGGCTACTGGAAGGAGAAGAAGAGAAGTTCAGGGCGGGTGAGAGTACCCTTTTCCTGATCAATTCCCGTGAATTAAAGCTGATAGAGGCCGAGCAGAAAATGATAGGCTTGAAAGGTAAATACTTACTATCCCAATATGCCTGGGCTTGGGCCAGTGGCTTCCTGTGGAGCCTATACTAACATATTTCAGTTCTCTACACAGATAAGAGATGTACCTTCTATACATAAGCAGGTGCTTATTCTACACACTGTTGTAGCTTGATAACCTTCTGCTTATGGAAGGTAAATATACTGATCCCTCAGCAGTACGCAGGTCATGAAAGTATTAAAATGACTAAGTAGAACATTTCTGATGAGGCTAGCAAAATGTCTACAGCTATATCTTCCTACAAGGGCAACTAGTTAGAATTTACCTTCTTTATCATACTAGCTGATGCTATCTAACTTTTGTAGAATAGAAAAAAGACCTGCAAGATAAACTCACAGGCCCTCCTAACAATTGATAGTTACCTAAGTAAAAAGTGTACTTGTCAATTATAACTCAATTGTCTTAGTGATTGACCGACAAACGATTGTTGTTTCTCTATACCTTTTTTCAATATTTTTCTGGCGACGTGTATTCTATGCTTTACAGTCCCTATAGGTATCTGTAGCATATCAGCTATTTCTCTGTACTTATACCCTTCTACATACCAGTTAAATGACTTCCTGTAAATTTCAGGTAGGTTGTTGATATGGCTTAAGAGCTCTTTTTCTCTCAATTTTCTTTCCTCTACCCCTGTTTCAGATAAGTCAGCAGAATTAGCGAAGTAGTCAAACTGAGAACTACTTTCGAAAGGTCTCACCTTATTATTTCTATGATACTGTGTGATGAAGGTATTTCTCATAATAATAAATAACCATGCTTTCAGATTAGTACCTTCTTGAAACTTCTCCTTATTCAGAAGGGCTTTTAAAACCGTCTCCTGGATTAAATCCTTAGCAGCATCTTCATTTTTAGTTAGCCTTATAGCAGGGAGAAACAATTGAGTTTTGGCATTTTCCAGGATGGCATAGAAGTCTGGAAGATTTTCCTGCTTTGAAGGTGTTGCTTGTAACATAACTCGTAAACTGTTAGGATAACTATACTCTCTTATATACTTGCAATTATAGGTAAAAGTTTTGCTATTAAAAAATAATAGTAAAACTTTTATTTATGAAAGTTTTGATATGTACTTTATATATCCTTGCTGTTATAAGCTTTGGAACTACTAACAGTTGAGTAAGTGGTAGAGTGATAAAGAGGAAGTATACTTTCCCTTAGCCCTTAAGAGGTAACCGGGTACTATATACGGGATTACAAGCTATGTATGCAGAAATATGCACTGAACAGCCATTTACACAGGTACCGGGAAAGATTGAATGAGAAGTTAAAAAATTAAATATTCTGTAAATCTAAAGTTTTAAGGGGTATGGGGGGAATCCTTCAGTTGTGAAAACCAATTTAATAATAACATATTTCGAAAAACTAAATTGATAAGTTTTTGTCAGAATGAGGAATCCAGAGATTCAATGCCGTTTTTAGAGGATCAAGATTAGTAGAAAGTTAGGATTTAGGGATGTAAGAATAGAATGAGGATTCTATAATTTACATGAATAGTTTTTTATGAAAATATTTCATCATTATGTAGTGAAATTATTTAAGCTAAAATAGGGATTTCTATGGCCTGGTTATTGGTATATGC
>JBCCLI010000309.1:0-8073 GCA_039026975.1 Bacteroidota bacterium
AAGGAAAAATATTTTCTGCCCCTAATCGCCTCCATCCATAACATCTCCTTATAAATAGTGGCAATATTTTTGTACTTTTACAGCTAAGTTTATTGGGTTTTAAATATCACCTTATTCCAAAATTTTAATTAATCTAACATTTACATGGCAGATAGCTTTAACAAAAAAGACAGAGAAAAGAAAAGAAGAAAAAGAAGAGAAGAAAAAGCAGAAAAAAAAGAACAGAGAAAAGCGGAAGGAACCAAGGGAAACGAGATTATGTACGTGGATGAGTTCGGGAATTTTACTACTACCCCTCCTGACCAACAAAAAAGAACTAAGATAAAGGTTGAAGATATAGACATCTCAACCCCCACAAAAGAAGAACTGGAAAATCAGGATACTACCAGAAAAGGAAGAGTCAAGTTTTTCAATACGGAGAAAGGATACGGATTTATTCTGGATGACATAACAGGAGAGAGCTTCTTTGCCCATTCTAATAACCTCATTGATGAGATTACGGAAAGAGATAAAGTCTCCTTTGAAATAGGTAGTGGCCCTAAAGGTCCTATCGCTATGGACGTACGCCTGATCAAGGACAAGGAATAAATTAGGTAAAATATTAGTACTCGCTCAAGTTCTCCTCAAGAGCTTGGGCGAGTCTTTTTATGCCTCATTCCCACTTAAACTGCCTGATGAAAGCTAGCCAGGCTAAGAAGATGATGAAGGCTGCCCCCCAGAAGGGAGAAGTAATAAATTTAGACACCACAAATCCCCCGAGTAGAGGGGGCAGAATTTGGGAAAGTGCCTGCACAGACTGCTGCATACCTAGGGTTTCTCCCTGCTCATCTTTTGAAGCCATATTAGAAATCATGGCTGAAATATTAGGAGTAGAAATCCCCTGACAAATAGCTATTAGGGGCACTAGCATAAAAAGCTGCCAGTTCTCTGTAGGAAGCATATTGATAAGTAGCGCTACAGGTAGTAGGAAGAGAGTAACATATAAAATTTTATTGGGGCTGTAGCGCTTTGAGATAATACCTACTAGTACGCCCTGGGTTAGGGCTATAACTACCCCTATAAAGCCATACAAATAGCCTATATCATCCGGGCCATAGTCAAACTGCTTGATTAGGGTGACTTGCACCATTTGGGTGAAAAAGGTAAATCCAAAGGTCTGTAAAAATACCACAAGAAAGATAGACCGCAGGGAGTCATGACTAAAAGCCTTTCCCAGATTAACAAAGCCTGCAAAAGGACTCACTACTAAATTTGGCTTAGGGGCTTCATTAGTTTCCTCAAACCTAACCCATACTTGTAGTAGGTTTAATAATACTAAAGTCGCTCCTACTATAAATGGCGTGGTAAAAGTAAACCAGCTTACTAGCTCAGGATTACTAAGAACACCTCCAAGAAGGGGCCCAAATACAAATCCGATCCCAAAGGCAGCCCCTACCAGTCCGAAATTTTTTGCCTTTTCCTCTGGGGCACTAATATCTGCTATAGAGGAGAAGAGAATAGCCAGGTTTCCAGCCGCAAAACCTTGTACGGCCCGGCCTACAAACATCACAGCCAGGTTCCCAAAGTGAATCCCAATGCCCACAGTAGAATAGCCTACAAAGCTGGTAATAAGGCTGGCTACTAGCACCGGTTTTCTTCCATACTTGTCAGAAAGGGAACCTAAAATAGAAGAGCCAAAAAACTGTAAAAGAGAAAAGGTCCCAATGATGAGACCCAAGACAATGTTTCTACTGTCAGGACCAAATTCTGGGCCCAGAATCTCGTTCTGAGAAATTAATAGTGGACCCAGAACAGGGACTATAAGGCTTAATCCCAGTAAGTCCAGTAAGGCTGTGATAAATATGAGGCCTATAGGTAGTCTCTTCCTTTTTTGGGGTTCCTGCTCTACTTCTGGCATCTGCATAAATAGGGGTAGAATTTTCTCACCTAAGCGGCTATTGCTAAGAAATATAAGCCGCTATTGTCATCATTTGTTTCTATAATTTTCTTTCCAGGAGAGTCTACTCTTAAAAAGGTGTTATGGCATGCTCATAGATGAGTTTAGACACCTCTGCTATGACTTCCTTCCCTGCCTGATCATCTTCTAGCCCCTTTGAGAGGATGACTAAGATATATCTCTGACCATCTGGAAGGTAAACAGCTCCAGAGTCATGCCTAACTCCTGTAATCCATCCAGTCTTATGGGCTACCACTACCTCTTCTGGGAGCTGTGCAGGGATAAGATCATTAAATTCTTGCTCTTTGAGTACCCCTAGCATTTCTTCACTGGCTTCTTCTGATACTACCTCATGGTCAGCTAATGCTTTGAAAATATTTGCTAGATCTATGGCAGAAGTTTCATTGCTGAGACCGGCTTCATAGGCCTTTGTGTCTTCCACTCCACGAAGGACTATAATATTGGGAGCACCTAGCTGTCGCATTCTCAAGGTTACCCTATCGGCATCTACCTTTTCTATGAGGATGTTAGTAGCCAGATTACTGCTACGGGTGATCATTGCATCTACAAGATTTCTGATAGTCGTATATTGACCTATCTGATCATACAGATGTTCCTCACTATCTTCTCCCAATTCCATACTGTAAAGACTACTATCTACTATACTTTGAAATTCATTTTTTACCAAAATTGAGTCGTTCAGGGAGAATTTTCCTTCATTAGCCTGTTCATATACCTCTATCATAACAGGCGTTTTCATGGTGCTTGCAGCATGAAAAAGCGCATTTTCACGCATCAAAACTTGATCTCCAGAACGAGAAAGATGTATATAGGCCAAAGCGAACTCACCTTCAACTGTATCAAACTTTTCTTGTATAGTATGTTCTAGTTGGGACAAAAGACGGGCTTGTTTATCTTGACAGGCCATTAGCAAGAGGGGTAACCAAAGAAGGTGGAGGAGGATTTTTTTCATTCTAGCAAAATAGGAAAATTCTACAAATGGCAAGTAGGCTATCTCCCGATCGTAGCCCCTGGTTTTGGGTGCCAAGTCTATTCTTCACCCAAGGGTTACCTTACACCATAGCTACCATAGTTTCTGTGGTGATGTATAAGAGACTTGGGATATCTAATGCTGATATCACCTTATACACTGGCTGGCTATTTCTACCCTGGGGATTACGGGCAATATGGAGCCCCATTATAGAGTATTTTCACACCAAAAGATTTTGGATAGTTTGGATGGAGTTATGCCTGGGGGTATGTATGGCTCTGGTAGCCTTTTCTATTCCAGGACCCTATTTCTTCCAACTATCGTTAGCTTTTTTCTGGCTACTGGGGTTTTCCTCCTCCTTGCATGATATGTCTACTGACAGCCTCTATATGATGAGCTTGACTACGCGCGAGCAAGCCTATTTTGCTGGATTTAGAAATGTATTTTACCGGTTAGCAGTAATTTCTGCTCAGGGCTTATTGGTAATTGTAGCAGGTAATCTTGAGAATTACCTTCAGGATATCCCTCGTGCATGGTGTATGTGCATGGGGCTGGTGGCAGTAGTTTTTCTGTGTTCTTTTGTATGGCATAAGGTTTTTCTCCCCCAACCTGAGATGGACCTGCTGCAGGAACCAGTTAGCAGCCTATCATGGGATAAACTGTTAAGGCCTTTTCGAGCCTACTTTCAAAGAGATCAAATAGGGCTACTCATGCTCTTCTTACTATTCTACAGGGTAGGAGAAACCCAACTCGTGAAAATGATCCCTCCCTTTTTATTAGATAATGCTAGCCTGGGTGGTATGGGAATGGAAACCAGTAGGGTAGGAGTTAACTATGGAACTGTGGGCATGATAGCCATGATAGTAGGAGGATATTTAGGAGGAGTGATTATTAACTGGAAAGGACTGAGGACCTCTCTTTGGTTGATGTTTTTCTCTATGAATGTTCCTAATCTGGCCTATGCAGTAATTGCGGCCTATCCTCCTCAGGAAATAGCCTGGGTAAATCTAGTCATATTCATAGAGCAGTTCGGATTTGGAATGGCATTTACTGTTTTTCTCATGATATTGATTGTAACGGTAAAAGGGGAGTACCAAACTTCCCATTTTGCGCTCTCTACGGGTTTTATGACATTAGGAATGATCTTTCCCTCCATGATAAGCGGGTGGGTGCAAGAACAGTTAGGGTACGTGTGGTTTTTTACATATGCTTGTATCTGCTCCTTACCCTGCCTATGGATAACCTATAAAATGGGCTTTCATCCAGATATTCTTAGGACAGAATTCAGCCCTGAAAGAAGCAACTGAACATCGTATTCATAAGTCTTTTAGTAACCTAAAAGAAATTTTCCAGTATCCCTTTCTGATGCTATACACACCACACCATGATTAAAAACTACCTCCTTATTGCTTTTAGAAATGCTTGGCGACATAAAGGCTATGCTTTCATTAACCTGTTAGGGCTTTCCA
Source organism: Bacteroidota bacterium (assembly GCA_039026975.1). Classification (GTDB taxonomy): domain Bacteria; phylum Bacteroidota; class Bacteroidia; order J057; family J057; genus JBCBKZ01. The sequence continues at coordinate 4,397 of JBCCLI010000309.1, forward strand.
TTGGGCTAGCCTGTAGTTTTATCATCTTTCTCTGGATAGAAGATGAGACTAAAGTAAATAGGTTTCATGAGAATCAGGAAACTCTTTTTCAGGCCAAAAGACATGTAAAGTTTACTGATGGTCAGGTGTTTACCTGGGGATCAGTGACGCAGCCTATGTCCCTGGCTTTAGAGAAAGAATATCCTGAGGTGGCTCATGCAGAAATGCTTTCATGGAAAAATGAAATGATCCTGAGAGAGGGTGAGCAGGCTTTCAGGCAGGAGGGGAGGTATGCAGATAGTGCTTTTTTTGAGATTTTCTCCTTTCCCTTCATTATGGGAGATCCTACCACAGCCTTAGATGACCCCTCCTCCATAGTGATTACAGAGAAGTTGGCAGAAAAGTATTATGGCGCAGATTGGCGAGAAAAAGATATTCTTGGAAGCACTTTTACGGTATCTGATATTTTTGTGAATAATGAGGTGTTTGATTACAAGCTTACAGGTGTATGTGAGAATGTTAGTAAGCTATCAACCATAGAGTTTGAATTTATCCTGCCCACCGGAAATTTCTATAAGCAGAATGAGTGGGTTTCTCATTGGGGTAACAGCGGTATGCAAATGTTTATCCAGACCATTCCAGGGGTAGAGTTAGCAGGCTTGAATGAAAAAATAGTGGATATCATTTCCAGAAACCAGGAAGGATCTAATGCAGAGGTATTTCTTCAGCCGCTGTCTGAGACCTATTTATATGGAAGATTTGACAACGCAGTGCAATCAGGAGGAAGAATTGAATACGTGAGAATATTTTTGATAGTAGCTCTTTTCATTCTGATTATAGCTAGTATCAACTTCATGAACCTAGCCACAGCGCGTTCAGGAAAACGGGCCAGAGAAATAGGAGTAAGGAAAGCGGTAGGGGCTAACAAGAGTGCTTTATTCTCGCAGTTTATGGGAGAATCTTTAATTATGAGTGGAATGGCCATGATAGTGGCTGTACTCATAGTGCATGCTATCCTTCCTTTCTTTAATGAATTAACAGATAAAGAAATTTTTATAGACTATACTCAACCCCATTACATATTGGGAGTCTTAGGCATCACGATTTTTATGGGTGTCTTATCAGGTCTCTATCCTGCTATTTTCCTATCCTCCTTTGAGACTATACAGGTGTTAAAGGGTACGCTAAAAAGTAATCTGAGTGCAGCCCAGTTCCGTAAGGTGCTAGTAGTGTTTCAGTTCTCTCTATCCATTTTATTAATTATTGGAACCATTACAGTATTTAGGCAGGTGGATTATATCCGTACTAAGAATCTAGGGATGGATAGAGATAATCTAGTGTATTTTAATTGGGAAGGGGGGCTGATAGATGGCTATGAGCGCTTCAAAAGGGAGCTAACCGCTAATCCAGCTATAGATAATGTTACCCTTTCTAGTCAGAATCCGCTCTCAGTAGGCAATAGTACGCAAGATCCTAGTTGGGAAGGGAAAGATCCAGATGCTACTATTCTCTTTAATGTCATTAATACAGAGTATGACTTTATTTCTACCATGCGGATGACCTTGAAGGATGATACCCTCAATGGGATTAATAGCCTGGGAAGTAGAGATTTTTCTCCTGATTTTACTACTGACTCTACTGCCTATATCATCAATGAACAATCTGCCAAAGTCATGGGGATGGAAAGTCCGTTAGGGAAGACCATAGATATGTGGGGGCAGAAAGGCCAAATAATAGGAGTAGTAAATGACTTTCACTTTTCTTCCTTCTATGAGACCATAGACCCACTGATTATAAGATTTGATCCGGAGAATACTTTTATGATAGGGGTAAGGCTAGCTGCTGGAGCTACGCCAGAAGGCTTAGCCCATCTACAAGAAGTCTACCAGCGCTATAATCCTGAGTACCCTTTCAAGTATAGATTCTTGGATGAATCCTATGAAGAAATGTATCAGAGTGAAATCCTGATAGGTAAGCTTGCCAACTACTTTTCCATCGTAGCTATTATTATTTCCTGCTTGGGCCTATTCGGGCTTGCCTCCTTTACCGCAGAGCAAAGAACCAAAGAACTGGGAATTAGAAAGGTGCTGGGTGCATCCGTCAGTAATTTGGTGATACTGCTAACCAGGGACTTTACCTGGCTGGTACTCATTGCCTTTGTGATTGCAGCACCTGTTGCCTTCTATTTCCTGAATGACTGGCTTAGCAAGTTTGAGTTCAGGATAGCTATGGGGCCCGGGGTGTTTGTAGGGGCTGCCGTATTAACCTTATTTATAGCTTGGCTCACTATCAGTTACCAATCTTTACGGGCAGCCACAGCTAATCCCGTAGAAAGCATACGATCTGAATAAGCGTTTTCTCTTAAAAGAAAAGCCCTTCTGATTATCGGAAGGGCTTTTCTGTTTTTGGGGATACTGTCATCTGAAATAAGCTTGATGAAGGATTAGAAAAGCGGTCACTATAATAGCAGATAAATAGGGAATCTTAGTCTATCTGAAAAATTTACCATGTCCGTAATGTACGCAATGAAACCAATCAGGAATTAGTGAAAACCATTCATGAGTAAAAAGTCCATAATATGTATTTTTTATCTGATTTGAGGTAGGGAGTAAAAGTGTTGAGCTCGTTTGCCTGTGGTATGGAAGTATACATGCAACAAAAATCATTCATATGTACCACAAAAACACTTTACGAGTCAACGCATGCTAAAACCACGTCCTAAGATCACTACAATCCTTGCTGGAAAAGATCAAAGACATATTCTTAAACCTGAATTCTCCCTCAGGTATAAGCCTGGCTTATGGATGGGAATCTTCTTCTTGCTCTGTAATTTCAGTTTATTCGGAAATCCTACTGAGCCTATGATGCCTCCTTGTACAGGACCTACTATTACCCTACAACCTCGGGATTCCACTACAATTGTTGGATCAGGGGCTGATTTCTTTGTTAGAGCCAGTGGGGTAGGTACCCTCACTTACCAGTGGCAGCTAAAAACTCCACCGGACGCTGGATTTTTTAATATAGCTGTAACTACACGATCCCTTGTAATTAATAATGCAGAACTCTCTGCCAATGGGAATCAGTATAGGGTAATCGTATCAGATGATAATGGTACGCCAAACTATACCAATGATGATTGTCAGGTAACCAGTAATGCCGCTACCTTAGGGGTTACAGGAGGAGTTACCCCCTGTACAGGTCCTACCATTACCCTACAGCCTAGGGATTCCACTACAATTGTTGGATCAGGGGCTGATTTCTTTATTAGAGCCAGTGGGGTAGGTACCCTCACATACCAGTGGCAGTTAAAAACTCCACAGGACGCTGAATTTTCTAATATTGCTGTAACCACACGATCCCTTGTAATTAATAATGTAGAACTCTCTGCTAATGGGAATCAGTATAGGGTAATCGTATCAGATGATAATGGTACGCCAAACGATACCAATGATGACTGTCAGGTAACCAGCAATGTAGCTACCTTAGGAATAACAGGGATTTCCTGTACAGGTCCCACTATCACCCTACAGCCACAGGATTCTATCACTCGTCAGGGAGGTGGGGCTGGTTTTTTTGTCAATGCTAGCGGGGTAGGAAGCCTTACTTACCAGTGGCAGTTGAAGACCCCTCAGGCGAGTACCTTCTCTGATATTCCGGCAGCAACATTTGCTAGCTTGCAAGTAAACCCTACCGCAAAT
>JBCCLI010000310.1:0-8060 GCA_039026975.1 Bacteroidota bacterium
GCCCCCTGTAGAGACTTCCTTGACTACGGTTTTTCCTTCAGGAGATTTTAGTTCAAAGGATACTGGATGATTATTCGGCAGTCTATTCTCCTTATCTTCCAAAATAAAAGTGAGGAATATTTCATCCCCTGGTCTCCACACACCTCTTTCTCCATAGAAATAGCCTTTGATCCCTTCTTGTAAGGCTTGCCCGTCTGTATCAAAACGGCTAATGGATAAGGCGGAACCATCATCCATTCTCAGGTAGCCCCTCTGCTTCCCTTGCTTCGCTATGAGGAGGTAAGGTCTGTCAGTGTAAGAGGTTCTCACCTGCCCAAGACTGTCTGTGGTATAAGTACCTGTAAGCTTATTCTGGTAACTGTAAACCTCCAGCTTTACCCCCTGGAGAGGTTCTGTGTTTTTCAGGTCAGTTACGGTGTAGAACACTTCTTTTTCTCCTCTTTTAGCGAGAATACCCAGATCAGATGCCAGAATATTTCTTTTCGCTACACGGTCATTTTGGTAATAGGCCCTTTTACAGGGATCATTATAATCTCTGTAGCTGTAGTAGTAATAGTCCCAGAAGCTGGATTCATAACTTCCAGTGTAGGTATCCCAGTTAGCAGGTAAGGCTAGCATATCCTTTTCTCCCTCTTCTTCTGTACAAGAGTAGGAGGTATAGGATCTTCTGAATCCGAGTGCTACCTCATAAATAGCCCCTGGATCAGGGCTTATAAGGGTACTAAGATCCAGTGAGTGCCTTAGCCAGCTATTCATATCTAGGGCATTCTCATCCTCCAAGTCTATTCGCTTGCTGAGGATAGGCTCCCCAACGCGCTTAAGCTCATTATGCTCATCCATTCTATTAGCCTGGAAGAACTGGGGGATATTTTTCTCCAGAATTTTAATGACACGTACATCTACTGCTTTCAGGCCATAGGTCTCAAATATGAAGGGCAATTTTTCTGCTTGGGGAAGGATAGCCCCTTTTCCCACAAGCCGAACGGCGGGTAGCTCATCCTCAAATACTACCTTTTTATGAAGTGCTTTTTGGGTGGGGGCTCCATGTACATTAGTAATGCCTGCCGATACGTGAAGGGTATACATCCCGCTTAGGGGTTTCTTTGGGTACACAAAAACGGTATTCCCATCTATGAGGTGAGAGATGGCAGCTCCATCTAGCTGGATAAGCCCAGTGAGTTCCTGTGTGTAAGTGAGGGGATCTGAAAATTCTAATGCTAGTCCCTTTTGCTTGCCTTCCAAGTTACGGACATGGGTAAGGGTAAATACGCCTAAGGCGGGTATGCTGACCCTTTCATTTTTATCATTGCCGGGCTGAATCTTGCTGCCCATGAGTTTCAGTTCTAACTCTGCCGATTGATGCGTCCTGGGAATGCTGTCTATGATGAAGGGCAGCTCAAACTGATCACTCATCTCTTCCCAGCTAATGGCCAGCTTTTGCCTGCCTAGTTTTGCTTGTAGTAGGGGCTTTAGTTCATTCTCATCTATATAATCTCTAGCCACTAGCTTTCCCCTTACGCGCTGCCACTCAAAATTTTGTTGGTCTAAGGTCTGAATGTCTGTGAGGAGCATGTTAAAAGCCTGCTCTCGGGTCTTAAACTGGAAATGAAATTTGGCGGGTTCTCCTTCTGCTTGCTCTGCTAAGTCACTTAAGTCCAGACTTGCTCTATAGACCTGAGAAGTGGCTAGGGGTTTTTCAGGAAAAAACTGTAGGGTTCTTTCATCTACCCATTCTGCTTTTCCCTTAACATGCGGGCTGAAGGAGAAAGGCTGGTCTTGCAGGTCTGTACCATGACTGACCATATTATGCGCAAACTGCACGATGACGGGAGACTTCCTTGAGATCTCTCCATGCGTGTAAGCTGATATGGTACCCGTAAGGGCTGCTGGAAAAGTGAGGTGTTTGGCTTCCGTCCGTTGGGTATAGGACTGGTACAGCATAGTGCCTGTAACCAAAAGCAGCAGGAGGCCTACAGATAGAAATATATACTTTTGGGGTAGCTGACGTATGTGCTGTAGCAGCTTAGGTATTTGCGGGCTATTCATGATTCAGGTTTATGGTCTGTGTCTTTCTGGAAATTAAGAAGATTGAAATGCTTTACCAAGGGGAAAAGAAAGGGAGGGGTAGACAATTTACTGTAGCTTCTGATTCTCACTTATAAAAAGTCAAATTTCCCTGGTAGCGGAGAGGTATTGGGACCGGCGAAGGTAAGTATTTCCCCTCATTAGCATATCCTCTTGAGAGCCTCTGAAGGTGTCTATATAAGAAGCTATTTCTCTATCCAGTGAACACTCAGCTCATTAGGCTAAATAAGATAAAGAAATGAAGCAGTCCCTGAGACTGCTTCATACTTTGAGGATAAAATAACAGGAAAAAATATATTCGTTAGGAAATACTCTTTAGGGTCTGGGTGGAAATGAGTTGATAGAGTTCCTGCTTCTTTACCGGCTTGTGAAGAAAACCGTCTAATCCAAAAGCTTGTATTTCCTCTTCTTCTATTCTTGTGGCGGAGCAGATGATGATAGGTATGTGGGCATTCATATCCCTTCCTCTTACCCAGGATATCCAATGGTTAACGTCCATTCCCTGAAGCTGGCATCCGAGTAAAATCAGGTCGTAGCTATACCTTTCAATTTTACTGAGGGCTTTGAATTCATTATCAATAAGGTCATAGGTAACTCCCTTATTATCTAATAAATTCTTCAGGATATACTGGCTAAGCTCGTCATCTTCTATAATTAATATTTTAATGTCTTTTTTTATCTTTTGTGAGATTTCTCTAGGAGAACTTACACTATCTTTTTGGGAAGAAAAATGCCTTTTGTGTAAGGAAAGACTTTGCTCTTTTCTTTCGAGGAAGGATACTATTTGAGAATAAGTATTCATGATTACTATACAGAAGCCTTTCTTCGTTTTCTAAATATATTAGATTACATAAGATTTATAAACAAAGATAAATTCACTGCATGAAATAATCTGTTCATTTTTCCTAAAAATATTGCATGACTATTTGAATAACCTTACCCATAAAAAAAGAGAAGTAACACTTGGGTTACCTCTCCTCCTTTACCTAAAACAAACATAAAATATATTTTAGCCCCTGGGGACACCTTATGATTTCTTCATTTAGAGGGAATGGACTCCCATGTATATATTATTTCTCCTATAAATAACTCAAAATATGGCTACTCCCATTAGTCTGTTTATCAACAGGATTGTGGATAAGTATAAATGTGTACTTTACAGAGAAAAAGTATTTCATTCTCTATAATTGAGGGAGAAGTGCGCTCTTTATGGAAGAGAATCAGGCTTAAGCGCCTACAATTTGAATGGGAGTGGGAGTAAAGCAGAGGATAAAAATGATAATAGAAATCCATCCAAGCAATTGGCGGGGTCCATTCACTCTATGCTCTATATAAGCGGGAGGATGGTCTACTCCTAACATCCTGACTACCAAGAAGGCGTAGAATAGCCAAATGAAATTCATCTCCAGGGCAGGAAGGTTCCACTTGATGACCACTTGGGTAGCTAATATGAGTAGGGACAGCATATACACAGAGGTACGCAAGTGGGGTCCCAGAATTTTAATAAGAATATATACCAGGAAGGCTATGTAGACAGCTAAAGTGAGCAGCTCTGACAACTTGGCTTGCCAACTTCCAGCGAAAGCCCGTATGTCTACCAAGCCTGTTCCACCTAGTAAAATCAGCCCTATAACCGCTAGTCTAGCTATGGCTCCGCTTACCCTAGGGCCAAACATCCCATATATAATATGGCCTCCATCTAATTGGCCTATGGGAAGGAGGTTTAAGGCAGTAAAAAAGAGGGTGATATATCCCACAAACAGCAAGGGGTAGTGAATCAGCTCAAAATGGTTAGGCACCCTGGTAGGATCTGAAGGAACCACCTCTTTTAAGATTTCAAACAGTAGGCTGGTACCTATGAAGTAAGTAGGGACACCATTTTCTTCTACGTATGTTCTGATTTCGTTTTCAGAGGGTACTCCCCCAAAGACATGCTGATAATCAGGATTAATCTCCGTTAGATATACCTCTGTAGGGGGGAGGGTAGAAAACCCATATACCAGAATGACTAATGATATTACAAATCCCGCTAAAGGACCAGCTATGCCTATATCAAAATATTTACGGGTACTTTCCGGCATTTGCTTTAGCCGAATAACTGCCCCGAACGAACCTATATTCAATATGGGTAAGGGTAGGTAAATGGGGATATAGTAAGGAAGAGTAGTTTTTACTCTATGGTATAGGGCGGCAAAGTAATGCCCAAACTCATGGAAAGTTAAAAAGGTGAGGAAGGCTATGGAATAGGGTAGCCCTATGTAAAGGTCAGAGAAAGAAAACCTAAGATCCAGGCCCTGTAAGTGTTCAGGAAGATCAAAAAACCATGTGAACCAAAACCGAGGAACAGCTTCATTATTGATGAGTAACTTGGGAGCACTCAACTCAGTCCCTACCATGGCTGTAGTCAGAAAAGTCAGAAGGAATAGTGCCAGGTGTAATGCGTAGGTTTGCAACCTGTTTTCCATGTAGTTAGATCTACTTCTCGCCCAAAGGGGTAAATTAGGCCTAACTGAACTGATACGCAAATCATCTGAATATATTCCAGGTAAGAATGGCCCTAATTAGAGAATGTTTTTGGATTCATAATGTTTGAATGACATATTTTATTGTTTATAAGAGAAGGATATTCTTTCCGTTTCTTTTTTACTCCCAATAAAAACTACGTGAAGCTACCTATACCTTATGGCTGTCAGGACATCACTGCTGAAGATATACAGACCGTTACGCAGGCAATTGGACAGGAACTCATCACACAAGGAGCCTTTCTCCCTAAACTTGAAGCAGCTTTCTCTTCTTATTTACAAGCTTCTTATGGGGTCGCAGTAGCTAATGGGACGGCTGCTTTGCACTTAAGTGCGTTGGCACTTGGATGGGAAAAGGGAAGTAAGGTGATCTGTAGTCCCCTGACATTTGTAGCTTCTGCTAACTGTATCTTATATGCAGGAGCGCAGGTGGATTTTGTAGACATAGATCCTGATACGGGACTTATGGACTTGGCATTATTAGAAAAAAAGCTAACCCAGTCGCCTAGGGGGACTTACCAAGGGATAGTACCAGTAGATTATGCGGGCCATCCTATTCGTATGGATAAGGTAGCACAGCTAGCAAAAGCGTATGATCTTAAGGTTCTGGAAGATAGCTGCCATGCTCCAGGCGGATTTTTTCAGGATTCAGATGAACACGTACACCCTTGTGGTAGTGGGGCTTATGCAGATTTGGCTATCTTCTCTTTTCATCCAGTTAAGCATATAACTACTGCTGAAGGAGGTATGGTCACTACTCGTAACCCTAAGCTGGCAGAAAAAATCAAAACTCTGAGGAACCATGGCATCATAAAAGAACCCAATTCGTCCGTGGGGGGCTGGTATTATGAGATGCAGGAGCTAGGATTTAACTATCGCATGAGCGAACTCCAGGCGGCCTTAGGCTATTCTCAAGTCCAGAGAGCTAAAGCCAACCTGAGCCTCCGTAAGCAAAAAGCACAGACCTATGACCAGCAGCTAGCAGATCTTCCTATCCAACTTCCTGAACCAGTGGCAGGACATGCATATCATCTATATGTGATTAGGACTGATAGAAGAAGAGCATTATATGACTACTTGCACGCCCATCAGATCCTGGTTCAGGTTCATTATATCCCTGTACATCTTCAGCCTTATTACCAGCAGATGGGATGGAAGAAAGGAGACTTTCCCCAAGCAGAATCCTTCTATGAGCAGTGCCTGAGTTTACCCCTTTTCCCTCAGTTGACGGAAGCCCAGCAGGCCTATGTAGTAGATAAGATTAAAGCCTTCTTTAGATAAGCTATACATGAGGTAGAAAACGACACAAATTATCATCTGGTAGGCAGGCTTTCCAAAAATTTTTTCCAGTCTACCTCCGTAAAAATACCTGCCTGAAAAATTTCTCCCCACTTATCTTCTATTCCTCCTTTGAATTTTTTCCCTGGTTTAGATCTACAAAAAATATTGGTCTGGTTTTTTCCTTTAATGATGAGGAAGAGGAGGCTTCTGGGTACTCCTAGTGTTTGATCTATTTGACTTTCAACTGTAAATAGTACGTAGGGAAATTCTGTTTGAAAAGAAGAATGCTTCTCTATAATGGTCATTTTAGCTTTAGGGTGATCAGGCCTAACTACATCACGTACATGCATGGCCATGATTTGGTCTATACTTAAGGTGAGGTAGGTCTTGATAATGCGAATATCAGCTAGCTCAGCTTTTTCATTTGAGAGGTTAGGCTGCTTACTGAGGCTAGCCTGAAAGTAGTCCTCCGTTTCTTCTGCACTTAATAAGAACCAGGATTGTTTTTCCCAGCCTATATCGTATAATTCTACTTGAGAATAAACTGTGTGGATACATAACCAAAAGGAGAAAAAAGCGAGAAAGGATTTTAGCATATTGATAAAGGTACAGGAAAGGGTAGAAAGGGTCGACATCATTCTATAAACTAAGCCTACATTTTATTCTCTTTGTAATACATTCGTAAAAAGAATGGCAGAAGAAGATGATATAGCTATACATAGGTCTCAGGCATGGATTAAAACCTTTGTACTGGGAATGGGGCTATGTCCTTTTGCTAAGCCTGCTTGGGATACAGGCAGAATCTATTATCAGCTCTGTATGGAGGATGCTCCTGATAAGATAATAGAGGCTATGCTTCATTTGTGGGAAAAGATCCTGAACCATTCTCAGGAAGAAATAGAGACAGCTATTCTCATTCTTCCTGCTGCCTTGGCTGATTTTGAAGCCTACCTGGATATGTTGGAAATCCTAAATGAGTTACTGGAAGAAGCAGAACTAGCAGGGGTATTACAAATAGCCAGCTTCCATCCTGATTATCAGTTTGAGGGAATTCTGCCCCATGCAGCTGAGAACTTTACTAATAGGTCCCCTTATCCCATGTTTCATATCCTGAGGGAAGTATCTGTCAGTGCCGCTGTACGCAGGCATCCTAATGTAGAACAAGTGCCAGAGAGAAATATTCAAAAAATGGAACAGATAGGAACGAAAAAAATCAAGGCCTTGTTAAAGGGCATTTGGGATAATCCCGAAGGAGTCCTGTCAGCTCAGTAGGCCAAAACAAATCTTAAGGCGGATAATCTTTCTGACGGAGTTATAGACCTGCTGCTGAAATGCTTTATCTTTTGCCATCTCAGCCAGCACGTCCTGAATTAACTTTCTGGTATCCTTAGGGCTTCCCGGCATGAGAATGATATCTGCTCCGGCTTTTACAGAAGCCAGTTTAGGATTAGGGAAGGCAGAAAGGGCTCCCATATTCATGGCATCTGTGATGACTATGCCTTTGAAGCCTAGCTCCTCTTTTAAGAGATCTGTGATAATTTTTCTGGAACAGCTGGCAGGCCAGCCCTCAGTGTTATACTTAGGGTGATTTCTCACGGCTATATGTCCTATCATGACACTGATAGCGCCCGCTTCTATCAAGGGTAGATAAACAGGCACCTCTTCCATCACAGAATCTATGTAGACCAGTCGTTCATGGGTATCTCCTTTTACTAGCCCATGACCCGGGAAGTGCTTAATAGAAGTGGCTATATTATTCTGCTGGCTAGCTTGCACAAAGGCGGCCGCCAATGCTGCCACTGAGTCCGGCTCATACCCAAAGCTTCTGTTGCCTATAGCCGCATTCTCAGGACTCAGATCTAGTACAGGTGCCAGGTTATACTGTATGCCTATGTATGTGAGTTCTTCCGCTATCATATTAGCTACTTCTCTACTTTCTTCCACCGTCTGAATCCCTGAAGTAGCACTTACACGGGCAGTCCCCTGAATTTTTTTATTCACCAAGGAAGGCTCTGCATCTGCCGAAAATATCAGCGGAAGATGGCCTTCCTGCACAGAGATCGACTGAAAAGAGGTAGCCATTTTCTTAAAGCCCTCTCTGCTCCCATTCAGTAAGAGAACCCCACCTAGTTCTCCTCCTTTTACTAGCTCATTAATCATGGGAGTAGGCCA
>JBCCLI010000311.1:0-8003 GCA_039026975.1 Bacteroidota bacterium
AGTAATTCTGTTAAGGTAGTTATAGCAGCGGGAGTAGGTGATACATCTGTGAAGGTACCTAGAAAAGCTACCCCCATGGTAGCCCCATTATTCCCACAGAAGTGAGCGCCTCTCACATCATCTCCCCCACCCCTTCCTTCATATAACACACCATTAGGGTCTATCAACCAATTATACCCTAAATCACACCAGCCTCTGGTATTGACATGGAAGTTCCAAATACTCCACACCGCTGAGGGCCAATCTGTCAAAGAGTTACTATTTACCGTATGATGGACAATCATATGTGTAACTGGCACATATACTATATCTGGACAGGAAGGATCTTGTCCGTCTGGACTTCCCCACCCTACTCTATCCACAAATTCTGGTAAGGCACAGCTACAATCATCCTGTATATCCGCCCTTTGAGGCACAGGGGTAGCATGCTCATTACCTGGATAAAACAGATCTACCTGCAGCTCTTCTTCTCTTGGATACTCTCCCTTATGCTTAAGCTGAATAGCCAGAATCTCCTCTGTGATAAATACTTGCTCGCTGATAAAAAAAACATCTTGTGGCTCGCTTTCATGAAATTCAGGAAGTAGGCTCCATACACTCCAGCTTGAATCTGAACGTAAATACCTGTAGGAGAATAAGGGACCTCTACTAGTCTTTAGTCCGAAAGAAATAAAGGGGTCATTCCTATTAGGTTCTGTAGGTACCGGAGAATAAATCCACTCATCTACAGCATTAATGAGCTTGCCATCTATACTTTTCGTATGTTGAGGTATAAGATTTGCCTGAAATAATCGATGGGAAGTATATAAGCGGCTGCTTTTATTCTCCTCTTGAGAGAAACCTCCGACAGAAATTGTCAGTAGAATAAAAATAGAGACGGTAATTCTCAAAAAGTAAGGGATATTCATATCTAAATGTACGTATTCTGCTTATATTAGGGTAATATATCCTACCCCGCAATTGCGATCTACACCAAGCTGATTATTTCTGGACGGAATAAAGTCTAACAAGTCGATGAGTCAATACCCTTCAAAACGGCCGATACGTGCCATCCTACTGGTGGGCTTCCTGTTTGCCTTTAGTGCGGTGGCCATGGTAAGCTATGTAGCCTATTTCAGTGTCCAAGAATTGGCACAGTCTCTCAAAAGCGTCACTGAGCCTAAACAGAATTTGATTACCCTCAAGGATGTGTTGGCGGAGATAGCTAAGGCAGAAAGTAGTGTACGTGCGTATACCATTACAAGAGATCCTAAAGATCTAAAAAACTTCTACACCACCTTCACAGGCATAGATGACAGGCTGTCTAAACTGAGAGACATTCCCCTTCAGCAAAACCATATAGACAGCGTACAGACCCTGGTGGAAGAGAAGTTTATAGTTATGTCTAGGCTTATTGAGGCTTCCCAGGACCAGAAAGTGCGAACCATCTTTGACATGTTAGCGGATAAGCTTGCTGAAAACCATCTAAATTTTGGGGATTCAGTAGTTAGTAATGCGGGGGCGGACTTTGTTGACTCAGCCCTTACTAAAAGTGCCAAACTGGAAAAAGCCCGTCAGGATGGAGGACTGTTTGAGAAATTCTTTGGAAAAAATGGGGCAGGAGGAGATTCTCTTAGCCAGGAGTCTGAGTTAAGTAGGGAAGAAATGGCTCCTTTTCTGGGGTCTACTTACGGAGATGAAGACAGTCTATATACAGCCCGGCAGCGGAACATGGAAGCCCTCAGCCAGCGTGTAACCCTTATCAGAAAACTGATACGGGAAGACCAGTTTATCATGAATAAAATCAGCTTCATGGTCAAACGGATGGAGTATAAGGAGCGGGTAAACTCTAACGAGCAGTCTGCTGATGCTGAATCTAAAGCCATAGAGACCATCAGGCTGATGTCTCTTTTGAGCTTTGTAGGGCTAGCCTTATTCATTATTCTGGTAATATTCGTAGCCACGGATATTTCCAGAAACCAACGCCTCCAAAGTAGACTGGAAAGAGAAAAAAGACGCGCTGAAAAACTCGCCACCGCCAAAGAGGAATTCCTCGCTAATATGAGTCATGAGATACGTACGCCTATGAACGCCATCATAGGATTTACGGAGCAGCTTTCACAAGGCGACCTCAACCATAGGCAGTCCAGGTTTGTGACTACCATCAGTAACTCTGCCAAATACTTACTCGCCCTTATCAATGATGTATTAGACTTTTCTAAACTGGAATCCGGGAATTTTGAAATGGAAAGAATAGGATTCCGCCCCAGAGAAGTAGTACGGGAAACCCTCCTAACTTTTCAGAATAGTGCGAAGGAAAAGGGCATTTGGTTAACGGCAGAAAATATAGAGGCCCTCCCTAAGGTAGTAAAAGGAGATCCCCTCAGGCTAAAGCAAATGCTCTTCAACTTGGTCAGCAATGCGCTCAAATTCACAGAAGTAGGCAGGGTCAGTATTAACTGTGCCGTACATCCCGCTTCCAAGAGAAAAAAAATTCTCGAATTTACAGTAGCTGATACCGGTATAGGGATACCTGAGGACAAGCTGGATGCCATTTTTGCAGATTTTAAACAGGTAGACAGCAGCACTACTAGAAAATATGGAGGGACAGGGCTAGGACTATCCATTACCAAGAAACTGGCGGAAATGCATAATGGCTCCATCAGCATAGATAGTAAACTACACCAGGGAACTCAGGTAAGCTTGAAACTACTATATGACCAGGGATCAGCCTCAGACCTCACCGATGTAGACGTGAGAGAAGTAAAAGACTTCAGCATATTTAAGGGGAAAAGAGGCCTCATAGCAGATGATGCTCCCTATAACCTGGAGTTGATTAAGGTCATTCTCCATAAATGGAAGGTAGAAACAGATGTAGTGGAAAATGGACAACAGGCAGTAGAAAAAATGGCTAATAACCGTTATGACTTCATCCTGATGGATCTACAAATGCCGGTAATGAGTGGATATGAAGCTACCGTTCATGCCAGGAAAGTGTTAAAAATAACCACTCCTATTCTAGCACTTACCGCTACTTCTACCCCTGGAGAAATAGCCAAGTGTGAAGCAGCAGGAATGCAGGATCATCTTCTAAAACCTTTTCAGGAACAAGAGCTGGCTGTTAAGCTGGCAAACCTACTAAAGTATAAAGCACACCCTTACACAGAATCACCCACACAACCTATAACTCTGGTAGAAATGAAACTCCCTACTGGCAAACGCCCTTATAAGCTGGATGAGCTGGTGAAGCTCACCAATAATAATCCAGCCTTTATGGTGAACATGCTCAAAATCTTTGTGGATAATACCCCTGACTATATGAAGAAAATGGCTGTAGCCCTCCAAAAGGAAGACTGGGAAATGGTAGGGGCTATGGCTCATAAAACCATTCCCTCCTGTAGACACCTGGGACTAGACGCTACCGTCAAACGATTGAAAAAAATTGAAACTGATGTTAAGAATCGGTCTGGTCTCAAGCGGTTACCAGACAAAGTCGTAGAGGTGTTGCAGGAGCTCAAAGAGGTGGTCAAAATGGTACAAGCGGATATGAATGCTATAGAGAAACAGATTCCCAAGTAGCATCTCCCTTTACGAAAAGTGAAATTATTCCCTAACTTGGGGAAATTCATAGCTCACCTATGCAGGATCAACAAGCCCTAAGTGTCTTCGTGGTTGAAGATGACGAATGGTATAGAGAATTACTTGCCTATAACCTGGAACTTAACCCTGACTATCAAATCACCAAATTTGAAACGGGTACAGACTGTATTCAGGGCCTCAACCAAAGACCTGATATTATTACGCTGGATTATCGCCTCCCAGATATGGAAGGTAGTGAAGTCCTGAAACGCATAAAAGAGTTTGATCCGGAAATAGAGGTAATCATCATCTCTGAACAAGAGAATATAGAGACTGCTGTAGAGCTGTTGAAAATGGGAGCATATGACTACCTGGTTAAAGCTCAGGATATCAGAGATAGGCTACTGAATGTGGTGAATAACATTCGGAAGAATCGTTCTCTCAGGAAAGAACTACATACCTTACGGCAGGAGGTAGCCCAGAAGTACGACTTCAGCACTTCTATCATAGGCCAAAGTCAACCTATCAAAAAAGTGTTTTCTCTAATTGAGAAAGCCATCAATAATAATATTACGGTTACCATCACAGGAGAAACGGGAACAGGGAAAGAGCTGGTAGCCAAAGCCATCCACTTTAATTCCAAGAGAAAATCCTACCCTTTTGTGCCAGTGAATATGGCGGCTATCCCTAAGGATCTCATTGAGAGTGAGCTGTTTGGGCATGAGAAAGGAGCATTTACAGGTGCTAATAACCGCAGGATAGGGAAGTTTGAAGAGGCTAATAAAGGTACCCTCTTTCTGGATGAGATAGGCGAAATGGACATTACCTTCCAGGCTAAGCTGCTGAGGGCCCTGCAGGAAAAGGAAATCATCCGAATAGGTAGCAATAAAATTGTCAAGACAGACTGCCGAATCATAGTAGCTACTAACCGCAATCTGATAGATGAAGTCAAGAAAGGGAATTTCAGGGAAGACCTTTACTATCGTCTGTTTGGATTGCCCGTAGAACTCCCTCCTTTGAGAGAAAGAGGAAAAGATATTATTCTCCTGGCTAAATACTTCATAGAAAGTTTCTGTAAGGATAATGAGCTTCCCAACTTTACCCTCACGCCAGCTGCTCAGAAAAAATTACTGGCGTATACCTACCCTGGGAATATTAGGGAGTTAAAATCCATTGTAGAACTAGCAGCAGTCATGACCAATGAGGATGAAATAGGTGAGGACGTAATCACTTTTAGCACTTCAGACCCTCTCCCAGATGCTTTATCTGAAGAAATGACCCTCAAGCAGTACACCCACAGAATCATTGGTATCTACCTCAAAAAATACGATGATAATATTAAACTGGTAGCTGACAAGCTGGACATAGGACAGTCTACTATTTATAGAATGATTAAAGAAATGAAGTAGAGACGCCTAAGTTTTATGTCTATCCTTCATTTCCCTATTCTCAAAATGACAAGTATTTTCTCATTTTGAGAAAAAGAAAGGCGCCTGCCAATTCTCAACAGCCTGATCTTCAGCCCCTTGAAAATCCTATCCTTTTTGGAATGTGCTTTGCCATTTACTTATTGAAATTGAGAATTATACTCTAGTATAAAAGATATTTTTCTGGAAGTCTCTTAAATCTCTCGTAGTAACCAATTAATCAGCGACGTAAGTGTATCGTACATTGCGCTTAGAGGCCCGAAACTGAATAGTTCGGGTCTTTTTTTATTTCTTCTACTTTTTTCTTCTTCTACGTGAAATTCTGATAATTTAGTGACACATTTATATTGGTGATACACCTTACTTGTGGTCAATAACCTATCATGTTACTATGAGCCAAAATACATCTCATTCAATCGCTATTTCAGAAAGAGCTGCCAATAACGTTCGTGTGCTTGCTGCTGCTATGGTAGAAAAAGCTAACTCAGGGCACCCTGGAGGGGCTATGGGGGGAGCGGATTTCATCCACATCCTTTTCTCTGAGTTCTTACACTTCGACCCTTCCGACCCTTTCTGGGCCAATAGAGACCGCTTTTTCTTAGATCCGGGACATATGTCTCCTATGCTTTACAGTATACAGACCCTACTGGGTAACATTAGCCTGGAAGAACTCACCCAATTCCGCCAGTGGGGAAGCCCTACCCCCGGACACCCGGAGTTAGACGTCAAAAGAGGAATAGAAAACACCTCTGGGCCGTTAGGACAAGGGCATACCTTCGGGATAGGAGCAGCCATAGTAGAGCGTTTCCTGGCAGACAGATTTGGTGAGTGGATGGCTCATAAAACGTATATCTACATTTCTGATGGTGGGATACAGGAAGAGGTTTCTCAGGGAGCAGGAAGAACAGCTGGCTACCTAGGCTTAGGGAATATCATTATGTTCTATGATTCCAATGATATACAGCTATCTTCTGTAGTATCTGATGTGATGCATGAGGATACAGCTAAAAAATATGAGGCCTGGGGATGGCATGTGCTGACCATAGACGGGAATGACCATGACCAGATTAGAGCAGCCCTACAAGAAGGAAATGAGGTGCTGGATAAGCCCACGCTGATCATTGGAAAGACAGCTATGGCTAAGGGAGCTATCACAGCAGAAGGAGAAAGCTATGAACGTACCACAGATACGCACGGTAAGCCATTGGGTAATACAGGTGCCTCTTTTGAACATACCATCAAAAATTTAGGGGGAGAAGTAGATGATCCTTTCTCCATCTTCCCAGATGTGGCTGACTACTACGCTTCCGTCCTTAAAGAAAAACAGGCCTTAGCTAATCAGTGGAAAGCAGAACAAGCGGAATGGGAAAAAGCTAACCCTGAGCTAGCCGCTACATGGGCTAAATTCTTTTCAGGGGAGGCTCCTGACATAGATTATGCAGGCATTTCTCAAAAAGAGAATTCGGCTACTCGCAACGCATCTGGGGCGGTATTATCTCATTTCGCAGATCAGATAGAGAATATGATAGTCTCTTCTGCAGACCTATCTAACAGTGATAAAACGGATGCCTTCCTGAAAAAAACTACCTCTTTTAAAAAGGGCGACTTTAGTGGACAATTCCTGCAGGCAGGGGTATCTGAGCTCACCATGGCAGGCTTATGTATAGGCATGTCCCTGCACGGAGGGGTCATACCTGCCTGTGCTACCTTCTTCGTATTCTCAGACTTCATGAAACCTGCACTTAGGCTGGCTGCCCTCATGGAGCAGCCTGTTAAGTTTATCTGGACACATGATGCCTTCAGAGTAGGAGAAGACGGCCCTACCCATCAGCCGGTAGAGCAGGAAGCGCAGATCAGGCTTCTTGAGCAACTTGAAAATCATTCCCATCATTCCAGCTTCCTGGTACTCAGGCCTGCGGATGGATATGAGACAACTGTAGCTTGGAAAATGGCCATGGAAAACACCCAAACTCCTACTGGCCTTATTCTCTCTAGACAAAATATCAAAGACCTACCTGCATCAGGAAACAGATATGAGGAAGCTCTCCAAGCGGAGAAAGGAGCTTACATAGTAGAAGATACGGAGGGAACACCTGACCTTATATTAGTAGCAAATGGATCTGAAGTCTCTACCCTAGTAGCTGGTGCAGCCAAGCTAAAGGAAGAGAAAGGACTGAAGGTAAGAGTGGTTTCGGCTATCTCTGAAGGTAGGTTTAGAGAACAACCCAAAGCCTATCAACAAGCCGTACTCCCAGTGAAAGTCCCTACTATGGGATTAACGGCAGGACTACCTGTTAACCTAAATGGACTGGTAGGGCCCTTTGGGAAATCCATAGGCCTAGGAAGCTTTGGATTCTCAGCTCCCTACACAGTCTTGGATGAAAAACTAGGATACACAGCAGATAACGTCTTCAACCAGGCGGTTACGTACCTGGAAGAATTCTCTAATTAATACATGAACAAGAATCTAAACATAATTTTCAGCCTAATAGTCATAGCATCTCTGGGAGCTTGTAACTCTTCCGGAGGTGCTGTTTCTGCTGAATCCCCTTCGGCAGAAGAGCAATTTGCACGTGAGTTGCCCGTGACACCTCCACCAGCATTTGAAGAGATTTCCTCCTCTGACTCTTCTTTGGCAGAAGAGCCGCTAATCCAGGAATTACCCTCCTCCCCCACCCCTATGGCCCAGGTAGCACTTCCCCCTTCAGATGAATATTTCTCCTACAAACCAGATGAGTTAGAGATACCTAAAAATATGGTGTTTGTACCGGGAGGAGTTACTGAAATAGGTGCTTTAGATGGACCCCCTAGAGAACAGCCGGTAAAAACATATGCCATTAAGGGATTTTTTATGGATGTACACCCAGTTACGGTAGAGCAGTATAGAGCGTTTGTAAAAGCTACAGGATACAAAACGCAAGCGGAAAAATTTGGAGATTCAGGCATATTTGATGTAGAGGCCAGGAAATGGATACTTGCTAAAGGAGCTAACTGGCAATATCCCTTGGGAGAAAATAA
>JBCCLI010000312.1:0-7984 GCA_039026975.1 Bacteroidota bacterium
ATTTCCTTGCATCAAAGATTGTCGGTTCAGATCATGATCTGAACCTAACAGCTCATCCTAAGACAAGGATAATTAAATACTTCATTTCATGGATAATAACCAGAAAATTATAGTACTACCAAAAATGTATACTGCCCTCCCCTAACAAAAATTAAGTTGGGCTTCTTATCCGGATAAAGAAAAACCTTTTTAAAAAAGTGGATCAAAAAATAGCCTAGAGAACATAATCCTCACCTTTATTTCAAAAGAGCTGTTTTCTGGAGAATATTGACTTAAATGAGCCATCCTGAATTCGGGATGGCTCATATTTTTGAAGAAACCAATAACTTTATTTCTCATGGATGGGCCGCAAAATCGTAAAGACCTCTCCACGCTCAAGCAGTCCTGACATGGTAAAGGAAAACTGTGTAATACCTTCAGGTGCTATCGACTGCATCTTGTTTCCCACAGGTGAGTAGGATACAGGATAAGGCTGATACGTTTGGGGATCTGCATTATAAAGCAGGATCTGGGAATTGGGTACAGCAGTATCTGACATTGATCTGCCAAACTTTCCATCTGTGTACCAAACTGCTCTTTCTGATACTGTGATGTCATTTGTACCAAAATCACAGCCGTCTTCCTTCTGAAGACCCAGATCTCGAACGTTACCAGAAAAGCTTAGCTCAAGATCGTCAGGGGCTGCTATGGCGCCATATACTGGAACGAGCTCACAACTATTTGGGTCATTATCACCGGTATTGAGGGTAAGTGCATCTACATAATGTACGCCTTCTATACCTGCTTTCTCCAGTGCTTCAGCCAATGGTTCAAAATTGGTCAGGGTATTATAGGCGTAGGCATGGTACTCTGTAATTTCTGCTGAACCCTTAAGGTTAGGATGCGGATCCAGCTTTAGGGGAGGCAGGACTGATACCCCAAGCTGGTATAGGATATGCATTCCACCTTCTACCGTGCTGCCATCTTCAAATGTAATCAAGATGCTTTCACAGTTGATGCCTCTTACCTGAGCAGTTACGGTACCCTTTTCTGAAACATCCAGTTTGTAACTACTGGGAATAACTTTGCGAGCCATGGCTTCTGATACATAATACCCGCCAATAAATTCAATACATGGCCCGAATTCAATGGTGCTTATCAATGGTTTATGTGAGGATTGACCTATGGCTTGTTGTGCACTCCCAATCAGTAGGAGTACACTAATGAAGAATGGTAATCTTTTCATATAATTTATTTTTTCTTGTCTAAAAGATTTGATTCAAGTTCTGTGTAGGGTTTCTATATGCGCCAACTTTTGAATCTGTATCTGAATGTTCTGTTGTGATAAAATGACACATGGAGTTAGGTACTTACATCTGATATCATTTGTAACTTCCCAGGCAAAGTTATGTGCTATAGATCTTGCCCTCATGATAAAAATGAAGCTTATCATGATAAAAATATGGCAGGATGTACTTATTTTAGGATGGTCATGATAAAAATGATGACCTGTTCCTTTCGATAGGATAAGAAAGGGAAGGCCTGTTTCTACCTAATGAGGTCCCGTAAATAAGGATAGGATTTTGGAAACTTAGCTTAGCTCAGAATAAGACAGAAGGAGAAAAATAGGAAGCTCGCGCTTTAGCCTACCTGACGATAATCTATTTTACACTTCTTAATGAAAATGATTAACATACCGGAAATAGCATTCAATAGAAAAGATCAACAAAGCCCTGGAATTGAGATTGTCTCTTTCGAGTCGCTAAGATCTATCTTGGGAAATACCTCAGACCATGATCCCTTTAAGCCTCATAGATTGAGTTTCAATATTCTATTGGTAGTTACGGCGGGAGAAGAGGGAGAACACAATATCGATTTTAAGAATCACGCCTATAAAGAGAGGAGTGTTATTCTCATATCAAAAGATCAGACCCATTCTTTCATTGATATACCCAACAATAATGAGGGCTACTTAATGATGTTTACCGAAGATTTATTTCTTGAAATCGGGGTAAACTATCCATTTATCATTAGCCACTTTTATAATAACCAACTGTATGATCCTGTCCATACCTTAGACAAAAAGCAGTTTAGAGACCTCCACAGCCTGGTTTTGAAGATTATTGAAAAAACCCATAGCAAAAAGAAATCTGTAAGATTGGAACTCGTACAATCCTATTTCAAAATTCTCCTGCTGGAAATATTCGCATGCAGAGAAATGAGAAATAAAAAGATCGAAAAAACCTCTATTACAGAAGACTTCATTAAATTTCAACTCTTACTCAAAGAGAACTACGTGAAGGAAAAGAAAGTGAAGTTTTATGCGCAGCAACTGAATATGTCTGCAAAGAAACTCAACGCCATTACCCAGTCTATTGTCAATAGAACAGCTAAAGACTTTATACTATCTCATATCATCCTGGAAGCCAAAAAACTCCTAGTCATTCCCAACATCTCTTCCAAGGAGGTAGCCTATAAACTAGGATTCGAAGAACCCACCAACTTTACAAAATTTTTCAAGACGCATACAAAAATGCTCCCCTCAGAATTTATCAACTCGCATTAGTGATTTAGCTGAGTCTCAATGCTCATTTTTATCATACTTAGCACAGTTTTTACCATTTAACACAAGTTTTGTTAGGCCAAATTTACTCTTAGGATTTCTGAATTAAGACCTGACAAACTTATGATTACCCCACATCACTTTTATAATTCTGGAGGTAAACGCTCTTATCTAAAATCAGAGCTAAGCCTCTTATTCGTACTCCTTACCCTTTCTTTTTCGGCTCAAAGTCAAGCCACCTTTAGTGCTCAAAGAGCTGAAGAGGATTATAGCTACTTGAAGGATAGTACAAATCTAGATGGGTTAGATGCTATCAAATTCATAGCCCTTAACCGATCCAAAACTACATTTTTGAGCCTGGGAGGATCCATAAGTCCAAGATACGAGAGGCTTTCTAATCAAGCTTGGGAGGGAGATAATGATGAAGCTTTTTATACTCACAGAATGACCATTCATGTGGACGCACATCTGGGTAAGTTTATAAGATTATTTGGAGAATTGCAGCACGGGTATAAAACAGGTGGAGAAGCTTTCTTAGAATCTGATCAGATAGATGTACATCAGGGCTTCCTGGAATTACGAGATAAATCTTCAAAACTATCCCTCCGTTTGGGAAGGCAGGAACTCAAGTTTGGGGTGGGACGGCTAATAGATTTTGGGAGGGGGCCTAACATTAGACGAACATTTGATATTGGAAAACTTACTTTTAGTCAGAAGAACACGCACATAGAAGCCTACTATGGGAAAGATGTAAGGCTAGGCTTCGAGGCTTTCGATAATCAATTCAATCTCTTTAAGCAAGATGTACCTAACTCAGAGGTGTGGGGTATATACAGTCAGTTTTCATTCTTACCCAATGAAGGAGAAGAAGATAATACGGAACTCTATTATCTCGGAATAGATTCACCCCGAGCTTTCTTTAATGATGTGGCTGGGAGAGAAACCAGACATACCATAGGTGCAAGGAGATATGGGGTTGCCGGACAAAATTTTACCTACAATACTGAATTCATTTATCAGTTTGGCCAGGTAGGAGGCAGCTCGATTTCTGCCTTTAACCTTGAAACCGATTGGAAGTATAGTCTTAACCGTAATAAGTGGCGACCAGCCTTCGGGTTGAAACTGGATTGGTCTTCTGGGGATCATACAGTTGGAGATGGTAGAATAAACAGCTTTAATCCGATGTATGTGAACCCTTCCATATACAGCTTTGCTGTGGTGAATACTCCAGTAAATCTTCTGAGTGTGCATCCCTCATTTACGGTATTTCCAGTGAAGAATATGATGATACAAACTGAGTTTGCGCTATTTTATCGTACAAGTAAGGTAGATGGATTGTATGCCCCTCCAAATAGACAAGTCCGGATGGCTGGGGGATTAAGTGAAAGACACATCGGGAATGTCATCGGGCTATTCTTCCTCTATAACTATAATAGATACCTCAGTTTTAATCTCCGCTCATCCTATTTTATAGCTGGAAACTTTATAGAGGCATCAGGAGCTTCAGAACCAATTTTTCAATTTGCCCCAACGGCTACCTTTACCTTTTAGGATTGTGGGTATGCATAAAGCAGGAAAGTCCTTGAAGTGCTCCAGGGGGCTTTTCGCTAACTCTATTTTTGTCTTTTCCAGAGGCTTGATTCCTCAGCCTGCCGAAGTTCAATATTCTAATCAGAATTACTAATTTTTGGTAACTTAATATCTACTCATAATCATTATTAATGCTAATCTACATGAAACCACTACCTTTATTCACTCTATTGCTATTGGGATTATTCCCTGCAGTTCTACTCAGTCAGGCAGAGATTCCCTATTCCTACGAACCCTCTGCAGAACATCCTTTTGGATTGCCGAACCCAGATGCACCGGAGCAGATTAAAGATTTTATCCCCCTCATAGGAGAGTGTGAGTGCAGCTCAACTGCTCGTGGAACTGATCAACAATGGGGAAAACCCACTTCCATGATTTGGCGGTTCAAATACATCATGAATGGGAAAGCTGTGCAAGATGAGACCCTAAAAGAAGATGGGATTCATTCTGGAAGTATCAGACAATTCAATGCAGATTCTGCCAAATGGTATGTCCATTATTACTCCACAAGCGGCATCCCCAACACCTTACCCTCATGGGAAGGAAGTAAAAAGGAAGATGGGAATATCATCCTCTACAGAGGCAGTCCTTCCCCAAATGGAGACCCTGGATTCTATAGAATCACCTTCTTTGATATCAGTGAGAATGGATTTAATTGGATTGGAGAGTGGGTGGATAAAAGCGAAAGTATCCAATATCCGCTTTGGAAGATTAATTGTAAAAAGAGGGGATAACTTAGGGCTTCAAAAAAGTGTTTAATCATGGCCCAAAGAAAGATTACCCATAGACATTATGGGGTATATGGTTTCATTCTCAATGAGTGTGCGGAAGTATTGGTGGTAGTGAAAACCAGAGGTCCCTATACTGGGAGATACGATCTTCCGGGAGGCAGTCCTGAAGAAGGAGAAACAGCCGAAGAGACCCTGAAAAGAGAAATCATGGAGGAAACAGGAAGAGAACTATCTCAAATATCTCTTCCAACAGATATGGTAGCTACTTTTGAGTACGGCCAAACCGACTGTCTTCTTCATACGGGAAAGGGTTTCCCATGTCAGGTAGGTCCACAGATTCACCAAATCCTCATAGGGGAAGATAATTCTTCCGCTGAATGGCTTTCTATAGAGACTTTTACCACAGAGAATGGTTCTCCTTTGAACCCAGCCTGATTTATTCCATCGATCATAGCAGCTACCATAAGTTGATGGACACCTATCCTGAATTTCAGAAGTTAGGTAGACTCATCGCGGAGGAGCAATTAGCCTTTGTTGATTACTACTCGCGTGGGTATATGTTTATGTCTGCAAAGGAGCGGTATGACCTCCTTTTAACTTTCTTTCCTGATATAGAGTTGAGAATTAAGTTAGGATATATTGCCTCTTTCCTGGGTGTTTCTCAGGAGACCTTAAGCCGTATTCGCAGCAATAAGTAAGGCTGAGAATAAGACTATACCCCATAGATTTATGTGTGAACATAGCAGATAGCCTGACTTTTAAGAGGTTCTTTTATTTCCTGGATCTTCCCTTGTCTAGGTACTCTTTTTGAGGCTGTTTTAAAGCAATAAAATTATTAAAGAATTAAAGCCCTTATTAACTTAATTCAATGAAACACCTGCTCATTGTACTCACCATCCTCTTCTTTACTTCCTGTAAGGATACCACAAATAGCATTAGCATTTATCTTGATAGTGGCCTGGAAGAAAGCCTGAATTATGGCTTGGATAGGCTAAAGAACCAATTGGAGGAAAAGGGAAAAACCGTCTTTTTAACGGAAGAACCCCAATATGCACAGTTACTGGTTCATTTAATGGATTCCGATTCCAAAGATGATGGATTTACCCTTGAGAAAAGCGGGCGAACAATCAGTTTACATGCCAGAAGCTCAAGGGGACTACTTTATGGCATCCTGGATATAGCGGAACAACTAAAAAAGGGGAAATCGTGGAACGGAATTGAGGAAAAGGATGTTAAGGCCCATTATTCCTTTAGAGCTATAAAATTCAATTTGCCATGGTTCTCCTATAGAGAGGGTGAAAACTTGTCCCTACATTATGATACCTGTAAAGACTTGACATTTTGGGAGTCTTTTCTGGATATGATGGTGGAAAACAAGTTCAATGTACTCTCCCTATGGAACCTACATCCCTATATGTACATGGTACAATCTGAGAAGTTTCCTGAAGCTGTTTCATTCAGTGATCAAGAGATGGCTGAATGGGAAAAGTTCTGGAAATCCATTTTTCACATGGCCAAAGAACGAGGGATAGACCCTTTTATATTCAATTGGAACATATTTGTTTCTGAAGAATTCAGTAAGGCCTACAATGTGGCTGATTATTCCAGGGATAGTGGATTTTTTGGAGATGGGGAGACTAATGAAAACATAGAAGAGTATACACGCGAAATGGTTGCTAAAACCATAGATACTTATGAAGATATAGCTGGTATCGGGATTACGTTGGGCGAACGTATGGGTGGTATGGACTCAGAAATGCGACGGGACTGGATAGATCGCACAATGATCAAAGGGATTAAGCAGGCAAACAGAAAAGTAAAGCTCTTTTATCGGGCTCCCCTTTCGGCTGGGACTACTAGCCACGGGACAGTAAGCAAGGCCACTGAGGTCATCACTCGTGAGGCCATAGAAAATATTGGCTTGGAGGATGAGGTTCTGCTCGGGTTCAAATTCAATTGGTCTCATGGGCACTCCTCTCCCAAGCTATCTATAGTCCACGGAGGAATTCTAACTGAAACTTACTGGAAGCCTAAACCCAAAAATTATAAGGGAGTGTACACTATTCGTAATGAAGACTTTTTTGCCCTGCGATGGGCCCAACCTGAATTTATAAGGTCCTTCATCAGGCATAATAGCCAGAACTATATTACTGGTGTCATCATAGGTTCCGAGACCTATATACCCGCAAAGGATTACATTACAAAAGAAGAATTCAGGTCCTGGAATTATGCATTTGAAAAGCAGTGGCTATTTTACAAAGTATGGGGTAATCTGTTGTATAATGGCAACACTCCCAATTCGTATTTTGCAGAAGCCCTGGCAGAAAAATACGGAATTGACAATACAACGGAATTGATGGAAGCTTGGGAGTTGGCCTCACAAAATGCCAATAGTTTTGCCAGCTTTTACCGTGGTGAGTGGGATGGAACCTTATATACTGAAGGAATGACAAGGGAGGAAGGGCAGTTTATCACTGTGGATAAATTGATATCCCATCCGGTATTGGATTCAACTTATGTCAATATTTCTGATTTTGTAGAAGGGCTATTCACCGAAGATCAACTAACCCCCCTGCAATTTGCGGATACAATGGAACAAAAAAGTCTCACTGCCAGTGAGATTGCCCAAAGTATCATCACCGCAAATCCGGAGAATGAATTACTTAAAATTGAAACCAATGATATTATCGCCTGGGCTCACTTAGGACTATACATAGCCGATAAAGTCAGAGGAGGGGCCGCTTTACAAAAATATAGAAAGCATGGAGATATTGATGACCAGCATGCAGCCATCGGCCATTTAGAAAGTGCCCTGCAACACTGGAAAAGTTATGTAGAAACCATGGAGCTGTATAATGAACAGATGATTCCTCATCAATTTGATAGTGAGTTTTCTTTTCGCAAGCACATAAAAGATGCCACCTTTGATATTGAAATAGCCAAGAAGTAATATGAAATATAGTCTACGATTTTGGATGTGTCTCTTCAGTATTTCCCTACTAGCTATAGGAGTTACAGCAGAAGAAAATGCGCAGGATGGCATCAAACTGGATTTCCCTCTACGGCAAATCAATACTACTTTCAAAGAAAATGGGCTTCCAGCCTTACAGGTTTTGGGGCC
>JBCCLI010000313.1:0-7974 GCA_039026975.1 Bacteroidota bacterium
ATTACAATATTAATATTAATTATATTTCCGAACTACTTCTAATTACATAGGAGGTCCAACTTCCTACCCGTTTGGAAAAGAAAGATCTCAGCAAGGAAGGGGAGAAATATTTCTAATTTTATGAGCAAATCATAATTCTTTCTAACTTAGTTAGCTATAATTATCAGCATTACTAATATTTTCATCTTGCACAAAATAGCTGAAGTCATACTCCCTCTCCCTGTAAAATCAAACTTTCACTATAGCCTTTCAGAAGAACAAGCTGAGGTAGCCATGATGGGGCAGCGGGTACTCGTACATTTTGGCAAGAGAAAAATCTACACAGGCCTGATCAAAAATATCTTTGATTCAGAAGATCATAACACCTTTGATAAACTCAAGCCTGTAGAAGAAATTCTGGATACAACCTCTATTCTGTTCGCCCCCCAGCTAGCCTTATTTGAATGGATTTCTTATTACTACTCTTGTACGGAAGGGGATGTGCTAAAAGCCTCTCTACCCGCAGGCCTTAAACCTGAGGGTTCCTTACGAATAGAAATGCAACCCGGCCTGATGTGGGAAAATATGGACTTGCCTAATAAGGAATACCTATTACTGGAGCAGCTGCAGGTCCAACCCGTCCTGAGTTTTCAGGAGACCGCTTCCCTCTGGGATGTGGCCAATCCTTATCCCAGGCTTAGGAATATGGAAAGTAGAGGCTTGGTCATCCTTTATGAAGAAGCAGAACAGCGATATAAGCCTAAGTTTAAAAGTTACTTACGCCTTCACCCTACCTACACTTCAGATGAAAAGCTGAAAGAAGCCTTTGATTCATTCACGGCCAGGCAGGTATCCCAGGAGAATCTTTTCACCAAAATAGTCTCTGCTTTTTACCAGGAAAAAGCCGTTCCTAAGTCTGAGACTCTAAAAGCGCTATCCATAGGTCCTTATGTGGTTAAGGCTCTTATAAAAGCGGGATTCATTATAGAAGAAAAGGTGCAGGTGGACCGTCTGGACTTTTATGGCTATGAGCCTAAAAAGAAAGAGATAGTCCTTACAGAAAGACAGGAACATGTGCTTACAAAAATCCGAGCCCTAAAGCATGGGCAGGATGCACCTACCATTCTTCTCCATGGTGTTACAGGTAGTGGAAAAACGCATATTTATATAGAGCTCATTAAAGATGTGCTAAATGAAGGGAAACAGGTACTCTATCTTCTGCCGGAAATTACCCTAACTAAGCAAATTATAGATAGGGTTAAAAGTGCACTAGGGAAGACCGTGGGGGTGTATCACAGTAAGTTTAATGATAATGAGCGGGTTGAAATCTGGCAGAAAGTACAAACCCGGAAATTTGATGTCATTATTGGCGTCAGGTCTTCCATTTTCCTGCCTTTTTCTGATTTGGGCTTAATCGTAGTAGATGAAGAACACGACAGCTCTTACAAACAGCAAGATCCAGCCCCGAGATACAATGCCAGAGATGTAGCTGTCTATTATGGAAAGCAGGAAAATATTCCTGTACTCCTAGGTTCTGCCACCCCTTCTTTTGAGAGTTACCACAATGCTATCCAAGGTAAGTATTACCTGACAGAGCTTCCTACCCGGGCCGTAGCTAGAGAAATGCCGGAACTAGAAATTGTGGATATGCGCATCCAGCGTAAAAAAAAGCTGAATAAGGGCATACTTTCCCGACCTCTCTATGAAGGCATAGCAGCTTCTTTAGAAAGGAAAGAACAGATCATTCTTTTTCAAAACAGAAGAGGCTATTCTCCCTATCTAATATGTGAAAACTGCGGACATGTCCCTCAGTGCATCAATTGTGATATTAGCCTCACCTACCATAAGGAAAAAAATCATATGCGATGCCACTACTGTGGATATACTAATTTCACTGTAGATAAATGTGAGAATTGTCATCACTATGCACTAAAACGAGCAGGAACAGGTACAGAAAAAATTGCGGAAGAAGTAATCCACCATTTCCCGGATTATCAGGTAGAGAGAATGGACTTAGATACCACTCGGACCAAGTTTGGTTACCAGCAGATCATTCAGCGTTTTGAGAACCAACAGATTCATATTTTGGTAGGAACCCAGATGGTCTCTAAAGGACTAGATATAGAAAACGTTACCCTGGTAGGTGTCATTAATGCGGATAACCTTCTAAGTTTTCCGGATTTCAGGGCCCATGAGCATGCATACCAGCTCATGAAACAAGTGAGTGGCAGGGCAGGTAGGAGCCACAAAAAAGGAAGGGTAATTATACAGACCATGACGCCTGATAATGCAGTCTTGCAAGCCCTAAATAAACCTTTCAAGCATTTTTACTATCCTGAACTACATCTCAGGCAGCAGCTAAATTATCCTCCATATAAAAGAATTATCAGGATAGAAATCAGGCATAAAGACAGAAGATACCTGGAAAGTGAAAGCATAAGGCTCCAGAAACTACTCCTCCCCCATTTTAGTAATCAACTGCTGGGGCCTGATTACGCTTTAATAGCTAGGCTCAGGAATATGTATAGAATGCAGTACCTCCTTAAGCTATCTAAAAACTTTTCTGTCAAGATGGTACGGGAGATCCTATATAATGCCATAGACAAGTATTATCAGGTAGCCCCCAAAAAGACGATGCGAATCATGATAGATGTAGACCCCATGTAGGCTTACTTTCCCTCATAATAGTCTCCCTTATTCAACTTCATTAGGCCCGTAAATCCACGAGAAATAGGTAATCCAGGAAACAGCCAGTTTCTGAAAACCCAGGCCAGCGGACTTTTAGCATACATCACGGGTCCTCTGCTGAGAGCAGCTTTTTGAAACCCTTTTACTCTGCTCACTCTTTTCCGTTCAAACTGTCTGAACGCTCTTTTCAGGTTTCCTTCTTCTGCCAAAAGCCTGGCTAATAGTATGGCACTCTCTACAGAGAGATCTGCTCCCACATGCCAATGTGGGGTAATAGGATGGATAGCATCTCCTGTCAATACTACTCTCTCATTATACCATTTTTTAGGAATTTTTTGGTTAATGACAGGATAGGGATGCCATGCGGAAGGATCTATATTATCCATGAGAATCTCCACTGGTGCTGGCCATTTCTTAAAGGCTTTTTTGAAAGTATCTCTTCTCACACTTTCTGGTAAGGGGATATTACCTTCCAGGCTGATTTCACATACCCATGCTTGCTCTTTCAAGTGGGAAAGGAAAAAGCCTTTACCCGGACCTATAATTTCCTGGCTTTCTCCTTTAGGTAATTCTGCCAGGTTGCCAGATTGGGCTTCAGACACAATAGCCTGATATCTGATTCTCTTTATGGCTTTTCTTTGTTGCTCGCCCATGAGTTGTAAGTGGACCCTAGAATTAGCGCCATCAGCACCTATGAGGACACTTCCCTGCTCAGTTTCTCCCCCTGCAAAATGGGCTTCTAGCTGTTTATCTCTGGCGGTGAAAGAGATAAACTCTTTTCCAAGGTGTATGTATTCGTCAGGAATGAGAGACATAAATTCAGCCAGATAAGCTTCTTGAGAAACACTTACAGGCAGGAATGAGGTATCCTGCTTTACTTCTTCAAAGGATTTTTCTCCTAAGACTCTACCACTTTTCCATCTAAGCTTATAGGTATTCCAGGGACCGCCAGCCAGGTATACTCTTTCTGCTAGTTGGAGGCTTTTGAGGCTATTCATGGCATTAGCACCTAGATGAAGTACCCCTCCCCCCTTAGCTGTTTGGGCCTGTTTCTCATATAAATGGACTTCCTGAAATCCGTAATGCCTAAGCGCTACTGCTGTAGTGATTCCACTCAGAGAGGCACCAATAATCAGAATGGGATCATCTTTTCCGATTTTCATGCTGATGGGTAGTTGAGATTAGAGGGGTAATATATTTAAAGATCCCTAGATTTTCACCCATGTGGGTGGTTAACGCTTTCAGGCAGATTATTCCTCAAAACGCTTTCACTGCTGTCCATGAAGAAAAGCCTACTATCCTTACATAACTCTGATGACAAAAAGGAAATAGCTATGCTGAAACAAGATATTCCACATCTACGTAACATCATATACCTAAACACACGCACATAAAGCTATCTATGGAAACGTATCGAAGGTACTTTGTTTTCATCTTTTGTATTATCTTATCACTATCACTTTTCTCCCAAACTTCTTTTTGTATTAGCGGAAGGGTTAATGACGCTGATTCCCAACAAATCCTATCCAAGGTACGCGTTACCATCTGGGAACTTCAGTTAGGCACATATACTGATGATGAGGGAAAATTTACCCTGGATCTACCAGCCGGAGAATATACTTTTGGGTTTACCCATAACGCTTACAAAAAACAATTTCTCAAGGTAAACGTGGCTTCAGACGCTTTTATCCCTATTACGCTTTACCCCAAAAAAGCAGCTAGTTCATTTAGTTTATTCCAATCTGGGACAGCTACACAATCATCCGTTTCTGCTCCTGTAAGACTCATTAATGACCTTGGAGAGATTTTTTTTCACAAAATATGGAACTAGCATACCTAAACGGATAGTTTCGACGTTATCTAATCACGAGTTTAAGTTTAATAAGCCAACTTCATGAGTTAGCCTGTCTGTTTCAGACGGGCTGATTTTTTTTGACTACCTTATGTAAGGAAAGTCCCAGTCCCTCCCCACTCCTCTTTTACAGTTGATTTTAAGCCCCAGACTTTGCTACTTAGATAAGCTGTATGAAACAGTAGATCTAGGTGTAAAGATGTGCTTCATTCAAGTAAACTAACTTCTTTTGGCATTTGAACAGAATGGTATTGTGGTCAGAAGTACTGGTTCCAGAAGCTGGGTGCTAAATAGGTCGGGAGACCAGATAGAATGTGTGGTAAGAGGAAAATTTAGGATTGCAGGGCTGAATACGACTAACCCCGTAGCTGTGGGAGACCAGGTTACTTTCCAAAAAAAAGGAGAGGAGATAGGGATTATCACTGATATTTCTGACAGAAGAAACTACATCTTGAGAAAAGCCATAGCTCAAGGTAGGAAAGTTCATATTCTAGCAGCTAATATGGATCAGGCCGTCCTGGTCTTTACTTATAAAGAACCTCAAACCTCATTGGGATTTGCAGATAGATTTATTACCACAGCCTTGGCCTATCATATTCCCGTAGTAGTTATTATTAATAAAATGGACCTGTTAGATACGGAAGAAGAGCAACAGGAGGTAGCTAGTATCATTTCCTTATACAAGAATTTGGGGTTGGGCGTACTTAGCTTGAGTGCCCTTCAGGTAGAATTTACTGAGCAGGTGAGGGAGATTTTTCAGCATAAGACCAGCTTTTTAGGGGGACATTCTGGTGCGGGAAAAACTAGCCTACTCAATCTTATAGATCCCAGTCTGGATTTAAAAACAAGAGAAATATCTACTTATTCCGGAAAAGGAAAACATACGACTACCTTTGCCCAGATGTTCCCTCTAACAGGTGGAGGGTTCATTATAGACTCACCTGGGATTAAAGAATTTGGCCTAGTAAACTTTCAGGCAAAGGAGTTAGCCCACTTTTTTCCAGAGATGAATGCCAGGATGGCAGACTGTAGATTTACTGACTGCTTACACCTGAAGGAACCAGGTTGTGCAGTAAAGAACGCATTAGCAGATGGAGAAATAGCCCAATCCAGATATAAAAGCTACCTAAGTATGCTTACAGATATTAGGGAGAATTCTCCTTATAACCATAGCTAGGTGAGGGCCATTACAGATATGAAATCAAATTATTTTTAAATCTGAAAATTAATCCCTCTATAATAAAAATAGAAGAGAACCCCTTGGCGTTATAGGTAAGTAATCGGTTGGAAGAACCTCCTTGCTTGATGCGATCATTCTTTTTTTGTTCATCTACTCATACCATCGCAGCGCATGGAGAAGAATAAAATAGGACAAGGCCTGTATGTAATTGTGCTGGCTACCATTATCCTCTCACTATATCCCTTACTACATAAGAGAAGTGGGTATTTTCAGGAACACTTCAAGACCTTTACCCTTATCACCTCGGTAGATAGCACAGAAGGTATACAGGAGGAAGAGGTAGCGCTTATCCATACCGTAGACCAGATCCTGGAAGAAGATAGCCTCCTTACAGACACGAGCTCTCTCACTTTCCAGGCAGAGCTACCCCCTACCCCATTATATCATTTCAAAAAGACACTGTCAGAATTAGCTAAAAGGAGGAAAAAAGTTCGTATAGCCTACTTTGGTGATTCTATTATAGAAGGAGATTTAGTAACCCAGACTCTCAGGGAACACCTACAAAAGCAGTTTGGGGGCCAAGGAGTGGGCTTTGTTTCCATTACCAGCATAGCCCCCGGATTTAGACAGACCATTAAGCACACCTTTTCAGATAGTTGGAAAACATACTCCCTGGTGAAGACACCTGGCCTCAACGGATATGGCATTTCCGGGGAAGTATTTATGGTAAACTCTACTAATGACCCGGAATGGCCATGGGTACACTATGAGGGAAGCAGTATTTCTGAGGGAACAGAGACCTTCAACAAGATCCAACTCTTTTACGGAAATACAGGAAGTAATTCTCCTTACCAACCTGTGGTTCAGGTAGAGTCAGATTTGGCCTCTCAAGACATCACCCTGCCTATTTCCAATGTCATTAATCGTGTTTGGCTAAACAGAATCCCCACTCAATCTATCAATGTAAAGTTCCAGGTACCTGAGAATCTACCTTTGTTTGGGCTAAGCTTTGAGCAGGAAGACGGTATTTATGTAGATAATTTCTCTTCCAGGGGGAACAGTGGGATGAATCTGATTGAAATTCCAGGAGAATACCTACAAGGGTTTAATGAGTATTTAGCCTATGACTTGATCATCCTACATTTTGGGCTAAACGTAGTAGCACCTAACCGCAAAAACTATAAAAGCTATGAGAAAGGGATGACCCGTGTCATTAACCATATGAAGACGAATTTACCGGGGGCAGAAATTCTCATGGTAGGTGTTAGTGATAAAAGTACACGTAAGGGGGGGAAATACATGACAGAGCCCAGTGTCCCTATCCTGGTAAACGCACAGCAAAAAGTGGCCCGAGAAACAGAAATAGCCTTCTACAATTTGTATGAAGAAATGGGAGGAAAAAACAGTATGGTGAAATGGGTAGACCAGGGGCTAGCTAATAAAGACTTCACCCACTTCAACAGGGAGGGTGCTGCCAGGGTAGGTAAAATGCTTTCTGATTATTTATTAGCATCTCAGCCTGACAGCTCTTACCTTTCTTACAGAATCACTGCGGAGGCCTACCCTTCTTCTGAAGAAAACAGCCTCTCCGCCGTACAGTAACCCTCAATTTACCACATGAACATAGTCTATCTGGATGGGGCTACCCTCAATCCCGGAGATTTAAGCTGGGCGCCTTTAGAAGCCTTAGGTAGCTTTACTGTTTATCCCGCTACTCCCCCTAACCTCATTATAGAAAGAAGTAAGGAAGCAGACATTATCATTACCAATAAGGTTAGGCTTAGCCAAACCCTGCTGGAGCAGCTCCCTAAATTAGGATATATAGGGGTGTCTGCTACTGGCTATGATGTAGTAGATCTGCCGGCAGCCAGGGCCCATAAGCTCATAGTTACTAATGTACCGGGCTATGGAACCACCTCTGTGGCTCAACATGTATTTGCTCTCATTCTTTCCCTTACTAATCATGTAAAGCTACATGCTGAACTTAATAGCCAGGGAAAATGGACTGAATCAGGATCATGGAGCTACTGGGAGACCCCTCTTACTGAGCTTGCTGGAAAAACGCTAGGTATCGTAGGAGTAGGGGCCATTGGCCTGAAGACTGCCCATATAGGGAGGGCCTTTGGGATGCGGGTCATAGGGAATAGGAGAGATATGTCCCAGCAGGTGGAAGGGATAGAGCTGATGGGGATAGAACAGCTGTTTACAGAGAGTGATATTGTCAGCTTGCATTGTCCTTTGACAGAGGAGAATAGGGAACTGGTCAATATATCCC
>JBCCLI010000314.1:0-7935 GCA_039026975.1 Bacteroidota bacterium
CAGAATTCTCAAAGCCTACCATCCTAACCATCATCCTGGACAGAGAACTGCAAGGACTTCCCATCACAGAGGAAGGTAGCTCTGGAATTCCTAATCTGTGTTACATAGAATCCCCCTTTGATATCTCAAGGGACTTTACCACCCTTCATGAAATAATTCCCTTTGAGCGGATAGCCATTATAGGAGGAGAAACATTGCAGGAAAATACCTTCGATTTTGAGTCTTATTTTCAGAGCCTGCTGGGTGACTTGGACGCGACCTTTTCCTATGTATCTATTTCAGAAGGAGTGGAGGCCGTCCTGGATAACTTCCCGGAGTCCGCAGAGGCTGCTTATTTCCTGCCTATTTTTGATGAGGTCAGTCCTAATGGGCTGAAAATTCTCCTGGATGAATTAGCAACAAAAGAAAAACCTGCCTTTTCTTTATTTAATTCACCTATGCTGGAAGCAGGAGCTTACGGTGCCTACGACTCAGATGCTAACATACAGCGTATTCCGAGAAGGGTAGCCCTAAATGTACTGAAAATGTATGAAGGGGCTATGCCGGAGGATTTACCCGTGAGAATGGAAAGTTTTACGGAGAATCTCACCCTTAACATGAAGGTGGTTAGTAAAACGGGCGTCTTTCCTTCCTGGGATATGATGGCAGCGGCTACTTTAGTGAATGTAGATATCGTGGACACAGAAAGGGAATTAACCCTACAATCAGCTATAGGAGAGGGATTAGAGAATAACCTTGATATTAGTGTAGCTGAGAAGGAAACACGCATTAGCAAGAAAGATGTTGCAGTAGCCAGAGGGAACTATCTTCCCCAGATAGAGTCTAATACCTCCCTGGTTACGGTAGATGAAAATACGGTAAATACTTCTTTTGGAACTAGAGGAAGGCTTAACTGGTCTGCTGCTTTTAGTGGATCCCAATTGGTTTTTTCTGAGCCAGCTTTAGCTAATATCCGAATTCAAAACCTTCTATTACGGGGACAGCGGCAAAATCAGCGAGAAACCCAACTGAATGTCATTCAAGATATCACTAATGCTTACTTAAATATGCTTCAGGCGTCTGCCTTGGTAAGGCTAAGGAATCAGAATGTAAGCGTAACACGGAAAAACTTTGATATAGCAGGTGCCAAAGAGCAGGTAGGCTATGCAGGAACCAATGATGTCTACAGATGGGAAAGTGAACTTGCACAGGACAATGTAGACCTGAATAATGCACAAGCCCAGTTATGGCAATCCCGCTATAATATGAATGTTCTCCTAAATAGGCCTGTGAAAGAAAACTTTGAGCTAGCAGATGTAGGTATGCAGGACAGTATTCTTCTGATCATGGATGAGCGGATGTTCTCCTTGATTGATAATCCTGGAGACCTGGATTTATTTGCAGATTTCATGGTGGAAGAAGCATTCAGAAACCTGCCTGAAATTAAGCAGTTGCAGTATTCTATTCTTGCGCAAAAAAGAAGTCTTCAATCTCAAAATCGTGCCTTTTACCTACCGCAGCTAGCCCTTACTGGTGAGGCTAATTACACCATCAATAATTACTACTACCCTGAAGGCGTACCGCCCATGGAAATCAATACCTCCAATGCTGCCCTGGCCCTACAGTTTCCTGTTTTTCAAGGATTGACGAGAAAAAATCAGCGAGACCAGACTAAAATAGGCCTTATGCAGCTATCAGACCAGATGCAGAACCTGCGTAATCAGCTTGAGTTTCTTGTACGGTCTAATTTACGGGTGGCAGGCGCTTCCTACAGTAATATGGAACTATCCAGAATTTCTGCTGTAGCAGCCAAGAAAAACTTTGACATAGCCCAGGATAATTATTCCCAGGGCTTACTGAATGTAACCTCTCTCATAGATGCACAGAATGCTGCTTTACAGGCAGAGATCAATGCCATCAATACAGAGTACATCTTTATTCAGGACTTTCTGGCGGTAGAACGAGCCATAGGATACTTTCATTTTCTCGCTTTACCAGAGGACCAGAATATATTCTTCCAACGCTTTTTAGAATTTTTATCAAAATAGCAGCAAATGAAGCCGTTTTATTTTTTCATAGCTATTCTACTTTTACAGGCTTGTGGTGGAGATACAGATGAACAAACCACTACTCAGCTAAGGCCTGTCAGGTATGGAACCATCAGCCAAAGCTCAGGTAAGGATGTTCATTTTTATTCAGGCGTAGCCCAGGCCAGCATGGAAACCAACCTAAGTTTTAGGGTCTCTGGTACCATTAGGAATATGGCAGTAGATTTAGGAGACCGGGTCAGAACGGGTCAATTGATAGCTACGCTAGATCCAGTAGACTACAGCATACAGGCAGAGCAGGCTGCCGCCTCTCAAAAAGGATCAGAGGCTAATCTTAAAAGTGCAGAAACCCAGTTGATAGTAGCTAGGGCTAACTATTACCGAGTGGAAAAACTGTATGAAAATAACAGTGTGCCCCTCAGTGAATTTGAGCAGGCAAAATCTAATTTCGAGACGGCTAAGGCGTCCTTTGAAGCGGCACAAACCCAGGTCTTATCTTCTAATAAGCAGACCCAGTCTGCCATTAACCAAGTTAACTACACCAAACTCACTGCCCCATTCAGTGGCATTATTACAGCTGTAAATGCGGAAGAGAATGAAATTTTTCCCTCCGGAAATCCTGTAGCCATCTTAAGTTCAGAATCCGATCCAGAGGTAATGGTGGGAATCCCTGAAAACATCATTTCCCGCATCAAGAACGGGATGAAAGTAGAGGTGACCTTTTCTGTGTTAACAGATCAGCGTTTTGAAGGTACCATTAGGGAAATAAGCTATGCAGCAGGCAATTCTCCTACCTATCCTGCTATTGTGAGAATAGATAATCCTACCAATGAAATTAGGCCAGGGATGGCCGCCAATGTCATTTTCAATCTGGGAGAAACGGCCAAGGACCAACCCTCTTACCTGGTAGGCCCCGTACAGGCCATAGGGGAAGATGAAAATGGAAACTTTGTCTTTGTACTGGAAAAAGCTGATAGCACAGCTTATCAGGCTAAAAAAAGAAAAATAGAAGTAGGAGCCCTCTTACCAGATGGGTTTGTGATTCAGCATGGTCTGGAAGAAGGAGAGTTAGTAGCTACTGCAGGATTGAAGTCCCTGTTAGATGGAATGACAGTGACGCTCATGCAGTAAGAAAAATAGTTATCTGACGATTACAACCCACATACATGAACTTAACGAAATTTGCCATAGATAATAATCGAGTCACCATCATGATCCTCCTGGTGATCATTCTTCTCGGTCTTATTGGCTACCAAAACCTTTCCAGGGATTCTATGCCCCCTTACACAGTTAGGGTCTGTAGTGTTATAACAAGATTTCCAGGAGCCTCCCCAGAACGTGTAGAAGAGCTTATCACTGATAAGATTGAAAAGGTAGCCCAAGAGTTACCTGAGTTAAAAAATGTTACGAGTGAAAGTAGGACAGGAATTTCTATTGTGCAGGTTACCCTTCAGGATGATATAGATAAAAAAGATCTGCAACCTGTCTGGGATAGATTAAGAAGAAAAATAGAAGAAATCCAGGAGGATCTCCCTCAGGGGATAAGAGGTCCTAATGTAGATGATGATGGGATAGGAGTAGTATTCGGGATACAGCTAGCCCTGGAAGGAGATGGAATTCCCTTTTTTGAATTGAAAGAATATGCTGAAGACATACGGGATGATCTTATTAAGCTGTCTGATGCTTCAGATATAACCCTCCAAGGAATACAGGAAGAACAGATATATGTAGAGTTTGATAATGCAAGACTAGCCAAGCTAGGCCTTTCAGCCGGACAGTTATCTAATTATCTATCGGCAACTAACATAGTTTTTCCGGGAGGGGAAGTGAGCCTGGAGAATGAGAGAATTGTACTAGAACCTACTGGAAACTACGAATCAGTAAATGATCTGGCCAATACCATCATTAACATAGGAAGCCAGGGGCAAACGGTAAAGCTAGGGGAAATTTCTGTGATTAAACGTGGGTATAAAACGCCTACTGATAGAATTGTTAGGATCAATGGAGATAGGGCACTGGGTATCTCCATTGCGCTGAAAGATGGGGCTAACTTAATAGAACTGGGAAAAGAAATTGATTCGAGGGTAGCTACCTATAACCAAGAGCTCCCTCTTGGGCTACACCTAAGTAGAATCTCTTCCAGTGACTATTTTGTAGATACGAAAATTAGTGACTTCGTGGAGAATGTGATTCAGTCAGTAGTGATTGTACTGGCTGTTATGCTCCTATTCCTGGGGCTAAGAACAGGG
This sequence comes from Bacteroidota bacterium, assembly GCA_039026975.1. Classification (GTDB taxonomy): domain Bacteria; phylum Bacteroidota; class Bacteroidia; order J057; family J057; genus JBCBKZ01. Next base: position 4,277 of record JBCCLI010000314.1, read on the forward strand.
CTGGTGGTAGCCAGCCTGATTCCCTTTGCCATGATTATGGCGCTGATGTTAATGGATCTGATAGATATAGGCCTTAATCAGGTGAGTTTAGCTGCGCTGATTATGGCCCTGGGAATGTTAGTAGATAATGCCATCGTAGTGGTAGAATCTATGATGGTGAAAATGGAAGGGGGCACCCCCGCCAAAGAAGCTGCCCTGGAGGCTTGTCAAGAGTTATTTATACCCCTATTAGTGTCTTCCCTGACCACTTCTGCTGCTTTCTTAGCTTTTTTCCTGGCAGACAATGTAATGGGAGAGATTATGGGGCCCCTATTTGTGGTCATCTCCCTGGTATTACTCTCCTCCTGGCTAATGGCTATGACTGTAATTCCTATGTTAGGAATTTATGCCATTAAGGTGAAGGAAAAGGAGGAGGAAAAGCAAGATATATTTGACAGGCTGGGCGTGTATTATGATAAGCTGCTCTCCTGGGCCCTTCAACATGCTGGCATTACCATTGGTGCTATTGTGGGCCTTTTCTTTATAGCCATAGCCCTTTTCGGGCAACTTCCCTTTATTTTCTTTCCAGATAGTGATAGGAATCTCGTAACAGTAGACTTAAATCTTCCCTTAGGGACTAAGATTGAAAGAACAGAGGAAGTGATGGCTGAGATCGACTCCTTTATCACTTATACTCTTAAAGTAGAAGATGAAACCCAGGCAGGAGTGATAAACTGGGCTTCTTTCATTTCTGAAGGGCCTGAGAGTTATGACCTTGGGTATCAGCCGGGGGAAGCTAATACGGGCTATTCTCACGTACTAGTTAACACTAGTAATTTTGAGTTTAACCAGTTTGTTATAGACAAACTGGATGATTATTGTTTCAGGGCTTTTCCAGATGCAGAAGTAGATGTTAGTCCTCTGGCTGGGGGAGGGACCAGTGGGGCTGATGTAGAAGTCCGGATTTTCGGAGATGACCCTAAGGTACTTTTCCGGATGGCAGAGTCTATTAAGCAAGAACTAAATAAACTGCCCACTAAAAATATTAAGGATGACTGGGGTCCCAAAATCAAGAAATTTGTGATTAATACTGATGAGGATAAAGCCAATAGAGCTGGCTTAACGAATCAGGATATAGCTACTTCATTGAAAACAGCTCTATCAGGTTTTGATGCGGGAGACTTCCGGGATGGAGAAGATAATATTCCCATCATCATGAGGAGTTTGGGATCGCAGGAAGTGGATGCCCTAGACTTAGGGAGCATTCCCATATTCTCTCAAAGTACAGGCCAGAATGTACCCTTGGCTCAGATAGCTAATATTGAGACTGACTGGCAATACGCAAAAATCAAAAGAAGAGATCTGTTCCGTACTATGGTCATAAGCTGTGATACGAGGGCTGGGTACACTGCTACAGATATCACTGAGGATTTCCTGCCATGGTTAATTGAAGAATCTTCTACTTGGGAAAAAGGATATTCCTATGAACTTGGGGGAGAAAGTGAGCAGAGTGGGGAAGCCATGGGAGCCGTAATAGCTAAGCTACCCTTAGCAGGATTCATTATTCTACTACTACTTGTTTCTCAGTTTAATTCTTTCCGAAAAACGGCCATGGTCATTAGTACCATACCCTTAGGAATTATAGGGGTAGTTCTTGGCCTCCTTCTTTTCAACTCCTACTTTGGCTTTATGGCCTTTTTAGGCGTGATCTCTCTGGCAGGGATTGTGATTAATAATGCCATAGTATTAATAGATAGGATAGAATTGGAAGAAAATGTCCCCGGTAAAAGCCGCTACCAAGCTATTATAGACGCTGCCCAGCAACGATTTAGGCCTATTCTATTGACTACTTTCACCACCACCCTGGGAATGATCCCGCTGTATCTAGGTGGAGGGCTTATGTGGGAACCTATGGCTATTGCCATCATGATAGGCTTATTATTCGCTACGGTGATTACCCTACTCTTTATTCCAGTCATGTATAAGCTGCTGTTCAGGGTACAGGTAAACTCTTAATACGGAGAGTTTAAGGTCTTCTATGAGAATTAGATCTGTTTTACTATTAGTGGTTTTACTGTTTCTAAGTCTTCACGGCTTAGAAGCAAGCTCTTCACCTTTAGCAATTGATTCTACTTTCAGAACCTCGGGAATTGATTCTCTGCACCTTCAAATCAAAAAAAGAACTGATGGGTCTGTTCGGGAAACCATTTCAGTAGGAGACGAGATTGCCTTTTGGATAAACTCGAATCAGGAAAAAAGGGTGGGAATGGTTGAAAAAATTTCGGCAGAATCTTTAGTGATAGATGGTATTGACTACCCACTTTCGTCTATTTCTGTCATTAGTCCGGGTAGAGCCATAGCTGGTAAGCGATTTTTAAACGTCTTAGGAGGAATTGTTGCTCTAATTGGCGGCTTTCTCCTAGCAACGCTTATAACCTTTAACGCTGCTTCCTCTATTCTGCTGCTGTTAGTGTATTCTCCTTTTGTATTCCTGGGATTTTTGTCTCTTAGGTCTCCTCGAAGGTTTAAAAGGAAAAAGTTTGACTTTATAGTAGATTAAATACAGGGTTTTTCTACAGAGTAAATCCTCCTATATCTTTCTTTCAGATTGAATCCTAGAATGATTTCAATTAGAAAATATTGTCATGTGGCCTATAGATGAAATACAAAAAACCTGGCACTTGGCTGCCAAGCTCCATCATGGGCAAATCTATAAGGACGCCTCTGAGGGAGGAGAAATGGCTTATTTATTCCATATAGGGAGTGTAACCTTTGAGGTAATGACTGCTGGAATGAAAGAACCTGAGTTGAATACAAACTTAGCCATTACATGTGCTATTCTCCATGATACCATAGAAGATACCAGCATAGACTTTACGGAAGTCAAGGACCTCTTTGGGCAGGAAGTAGCAAATGGAGTTATGGCCCTGACCAAAAATGAGGGATTAGAGACGAAAAGAGACATGATGGAGGATAGCCTTCAACGTATCAAGCAGCAACCCAAAGAAGTTTGGGCAGTCAAGATGGCGGATAGAATTTGTAACCTGTATCTCCATCCCCACCATTGGTCAAAGGAGAAAATGATGGCCTATAGAGATGAAGCCCTCTTTATTCATCAGGAACTAAAAGAGGGAAGCCCATATCTAGCTGACAGATTAGAAAACAGGATACTTGCCTATACTTCTTTTATTAGGGGATAGTCTACATATTAAATCTCATCTTCATTCTCCTCTGGGATATCAGTTTCACCGTTCAGAAATGACTGTAAGTATCCCTTGCTAAAGTCTATTTTGAGCTCTACCCACATAGGTAAATGATCGGACATTTGGTGGGTTCGCCAGTAGGTCTTGTAGTATCTGGTCTTCTTTTCGGCTTCAGTTTTATTGTGATAGGTGTCAGGCATCAGATCTGCATATGATAGCTCGTCTTCCAACCTGTACACATAGTGATAGAAGTTGAAAATGCCTGCCTGGATATTCTCAGTAGGTACATATCCCCTAAAGGCAATCTGGTCGTAGAATTTGTTCTGAGGCACATTTGAAGGAAGATCTCTTAGTTCCTCAGGAATGAGGAAATTATCCGTGATTTTCTCAAAGGTTTTATTGGATGGCTTGAAAATGTTGAAGTCCCCCAATAAGATCATATTAGGCGAATTAGCGTGTGGGTTATCTGTCCGCTCC
>JBCCLI010000315.1:0-7858 GCA_039026975.1 Bacteroidota bacterium
CGCTTAGTCTGATTGAAGATCCTGGATACTCGTCTTGACAAAGACATCCCATTTTCTCTCCCAAGCAGCTAGGGATTGTAGCTTTCTCTCCTCAGAAAGGGAACTATATAGCAGGCTGTTTTGGCATAGCTTTTTAACAGTAGACAAGTCCAGGTTCCAAGCCAGATACACGGCCCAATAGTCCGGGCTAACCCCCTTATATTGAAAAATAGAGGGGTCATCAGAACTGATAGATACGGGAATACCTAGCTGTATGTATAAGTAGCCAGGATGATTTCGTAAATCTCTGATATAGCCTAATACCTGATTACTGATAGGACATATCTCCACACAAACATCTCTGTCTTTGAGTTTCTCCCACAGAGCAGGAAATCGGTATAAATTAAATCCATGCCCTATTCTCCTACTTCTCAGTAGATAGGTATCCAGTAAATTATCATTAGTTACCCAGTTACTCTCCCCATTATGTAGGTATAAGGGTAATGTGATGGCGTATTGTTCTTCTAGCTCCTTTATCGCCACCCAATTTTTTGCAAAAAATCCTGTACGATGACCAGCATCCTCTTCTCCCACCAGATCATACCCTTTCATCATATCAGGATATTTTTTCCTTAGGAAAATAGCTCTTTCCATGTCAGTCTGGATAAACTCTGTATCTCTTCTCCTCAGGTTACTATATATCAGAGACAGACTAAAAGCAGGTTCCTGCTCCTGCATCTCTTTCTCCAGGTTCTGCAAGATTTGGATCATAGAGTCAGCAGTGTAATAGCTTTGGTCATGGGTCAGGTCATACATACCTTCAAACCCATTTCGGAGTTCTACATGCTGGATGCCGTCACTCATAAGATGTAAAAATGAGGCCCTGTAGAATGCTTCATACACAGGTCTGTAAGAGAGAAAATTGTAGACTGACTCGAAATATCCTTCAAATTCTGACCAGATATCAACAGAATCAGCCTCTGCCTTGCTATCCAGTGTGAGAAGGTCATACCAGTATTCCCGGAAAGATGAGTCACTTTTCTGAAGTGCCGTAGGTCTGAAAAAGCCTGTAGGTACTTCCTCCAGGGAGAATACACTTACCTGGCCTTTTTTGTATATCTCAGAAGGTGGCCCCCAGTACACATAAGCTTCTTCCGTAGCCATAGCTTTATTCATAATCCAGTCAGCCGTTAGGCTAGCTGATCCGTGCAGATGATGGATTCCCCCCTTAGGCATGTGTGATATCACCTTAAACAGCTGGGTAGCCTCCATATGCTTTTGCCATCCAAAAAAGTATCTGGCGGGTGGAAAATATCCCTCTTCCTCGTACTGATCCAATAGCTCTTTCCGCTCATGATCAAGTAAAGAGTCCAGAAGCATTTCTTCCTGGCTTAGCGTCAGTTTATAAGGAACTCGTGGGGCGGCTATTTCTGCCTGAAGGGATTGAATATGCTGACGGTATTCTTCTTCCGTGGAAGGCATATCATAATGCGTGATAAGGGATCGGGTATTTTTACATCCCCCTGTGAGAAGGGTAGATAGTAGTATTACCCCTAGAAAATAAAGTTGGTTTATTCTCATGAATTAGTTGGCAGTTGGAAAAGGATTATCCTGGAAGGCTTCCCACTTGTCCGAAATTTCATTTACCACTTTACTGCCCACTTCATAGGCAGCATCCAGAGATGGGATATATGCTGAGTAGCCTTCACCAGATAACTTTTCTCCAGCTAAACTTTCATATGCATTTATCCCCTCATGCTGCATGGTGAAGTTACTGGCTGTTCTTAGTACCAATACCCTGTCAAGATCTACCTTCCTGGCATTAGCTAAAAACGTGAGTGACTGTAAGGTTCCACTATCTTCCATGGCAGAGGTAACAAAATTTCCCTTGCCTCCAGTCCAGTAACTCACCCAGTCATTAGCCCACTCATTCATTAAGGCACCATGCCAATAGGTCATAGCGGCTAGCTGATCTCCTTTCATTACAACTGGCCCATTCTGAACTGCAGGGAAATTAACGTACTTACCACTCATACTTTGTGTGCCCTCCGTCTCCATAAGGTCCATATTCTTCGTGAATTCATAAGCCCAATCTACCAGTGTGGGATTTAACTGAAATACAAACCCTTCTCTATCTTCAGGCAGCGGCCCTTCATAAGGTTCTGTTTTTCTGAGGGGAACATAACCCGTCTCCCAGCCGGAAGGTGCCTCTCTAGGGTCTATTTCATGGGCCAGATCCCCATCTACTACCCATTCAGCCCAGACAGCAGATCCTACTGAGGCGTCTTCAGGGTCTACGCCTGATATCCCAGCTACTATCCAGTATGCCTTACTAAGGTCAAAGCGTGGATCAGTTCCTAAGGCCATAATAGAGGCAGCCGCCTTAGCAGTACCTATACCTGTAACCATTCCTAACACTTCCTTTTCCTCATTATAGCGTAAGTCCCTAAAACCAGATGTTAATGGAAGTGACTTTGAGAGTGGAAATTTCTCTACCCAATACTGGAACTCACCTGGTCTATCTCCCTCATCCTCTCCAATTTCAAACATACTCACTACCACTACCTTAACTGGAATTTGAGATATTTCTTCTTTATTACCGGCAGTAGGTTTACAGCTAACTAATAGAATAGGCAAGCCCACACTCCACAAATAACTTTTAAATGCACGTATTCTGAACATTTGTAATTCGGTAAGATTGAACTTTAATACTTTTTGAAAATACACATATAAAATACCCCGTCAGGATTCTTCGTTATTTATTCAGGATTCTGGCGGAAGCAGCTACATAATTACACAACTGGTAAGAATTTATCTTAAAAAAAACCAAAATTGTAAGTAGCGGGCCCACCCAGGACCCATATTAACTGACAAGGCAAGATATTGCGGGCTTAACGCATCAATGTTAGATCATTCAGAAACGGTCCTTTAGTTTCACAGTCAATTAATGGTATATTCCGTCTAGGAACGTTAAGGTACCTTCCTAAGCGTTCATTATGAAGCAAATAAACCTAATCATATCTGCACTGACACAGATATATTTCCATGACCTTGCCCACCATGCATGTATTACTCCACAGTCAGGGAAGAAGACATTACCCCCTTTTTTCCTCCTGTTAATCGTATGCCTTTTCTTCACCCCGCCCCTCTATGGTCAGCAAGAAATAGGAAGGCCTACTATTAATTATTTCAATCAAAGTTCATTTCCAGGTGCTGCTGAAAACTTTGCTGTGGCTGAAGATGATCACGGCATACTGTACTTTGGAAATGCAAATGGCCTCATGGAATATGATGGGCAGAGTTGGGGCCTCATTTCTACCCAACAAAATAGTAGTGTCTACTCCCTGGACGTGAGTAATAACAATACAGTATTTGTAGGAAGCAAAGGGGATTTTGGTTACTTAAGGCCTGACTCTACAGGTAAACTAGGCTACTCATCCCTTTCCTCTCATATACCCGATCACCATAAAGCATTTGAAGAAGTTTGGGAAACCTTATGTACCCCTTCAGGTGTTTATTTCAGAACCACAAAAAAGGTCTTCAGATGGGACCCCATTAACTCTTTCCTCCAAGTGTGGGCACTGGATGAAGGGGGAGAGGACAGGTTCCACCATGCCTTCTATGTTAATGACCGGCTCCTAATCTACGTAATAGGTAAAGGTCTCATGGAAGTGGATGGCCAAACCCTCAAAATGGTCAGGGGAGGAGAAAGACTTAGGAATATTGTAGTAAATGTAATTCTCCCCTTTCCAGGAGGAGATCCTAGCAGCAATCAATTGTTAATTTGCTCAAGGAACCAAGGCTTATTCTACTATGACGGTGCAAGATTTATCCCCTTCCCAGTAGATATTGATAGAGTTATAAGAAGAGAACAAGGCTACATATACCACGGCACATCCCTCCCAAATGGAGACATAGCCCTCTCTACTTATGAGAATGGTATATATATCCTTTCAGCTGGTGGTGTCCTCAATACCTACTTAGAAAAAAACAGAGATCTGTATGGTGGCAGAGCCAGGTTTATTTATTCTTCAGGGAAAAGCACCTCCAGAAATGTCTGGATAGCTATGGACAACGGAATTTTACTTACGGAAATTCCCTCTCCCTTTTCTCAGTTTGATGCTGATGATGGCTTAGGCATCCCTGTCCGCGAGGTGATGAGGAGTAATGAGACCTTATTTGCAGCAGCAAGAACAGGCATATTTCAACATCAATTTACCTCCAAGCTATCCTTAACTCCTTCTTTTATCCCTGTTAGAGGGTTAGAAGAAGTTCATTACAACAGGCATGTAGAGTCCCCGAACGGAATGATTCTTGGAACGGATGAAGGAACCTACCAAATCCGAAATAGGAGAGCATATGTAGTAGATAGTGATTCCTCATACGGGGTTCAAGTGCTGGAAGGGAATCAGGAAATTTTACTCGTGGCTACTTCCCAGGGGGTCAAGTGGTTCATCCAGAGCGGAAATGACTGGAGATTCCAAGCAGAAATAGAGAACTTACCAGTAGATGTAAAAGACATAATAGAGATTGATAGAGGAGTTCTGCTATTATCTACCGAAAGAAATGGGCTTTATCGTACTACTTATGCTGGAGCGGCAGGAGATCCTGCTGAGGTTGTATTTACTACAGAGAAAATCAACAGCAGCGAGAATAGTTCTTTTAATGATCTCACCCTTTATTTCTTGTCTTCCTCTAATCAGATTCTGGTTATTTCTCCTAATTTATTTGGGATTCACACCTTTGACCAAGTGTCCAGGGAGCTAACGCCTTTACTTAACCAAGAACAGATAGCAGCTTCTAATCCTATATGGGCGAGTAACCAAATTATAGGCTTAAGTGAAGATCTACTGGGAAATGTATGGGCCTACTCATCCACAAATATTGCTAAACTGGTTCCTAAAGGTGGTGGAACCTTTGATATCAATACTACGGACAGACTCTCTAATATGGGCGCAAATGGTCTTTTCCACGATCTCAATAGAGATGTCTGGATTGCAAATGCTGATGGGGTCATCCGCAGAGCAGATGCCAGTCCTCCCTTGTCAGAACAGCCCAGCCAAGCACTAATCAGAAATATATCCTTAAACAGCGGCAAGTCTATTTTTAGAGATAATAGCTTTCACCCGCTTGAGTTAGCTGATACGCTTATCAGCATCAGCCCAGATGAGACAGGCATAGAAATTCAGGTAGCAGCCACTAAGCCTGCCTTTATTACAGATTGGCAATTCCAGTATTACCTGGAAGGTCTGGATGAGACCTGGAGCGCTCCTACTACCAGTAATTCAGCCATCTATACCAATCTTACCCCTGGAGATTATACTTTTTCCGTGAGAGCCTTTGATGATAGAGGGGTCATGAGCCAGGAAGAAACAGTAACCATTAGGGTAGATTCCTTCTGGTACCAAAAAGGATGGGCTATCATCCTATTTGTAATCGCAGGATTAGCAGTACTTGTGGGTCTCTTCTTTTTAGGTAGGTTTTTACTGAAAAGAAGAAATGCTTCCTTAGCAGAAGCTTTCCGAAAACAAACTGTCAGCACTGCTCCGAGTAAATTCTCCTTTAAAAGGAATAAATCATTCCAACCTGCTCCCAAGCCGATGCCCGAACCTGTGGCTACGGCTGAAGAAAAAACAGCAGTACCTCCTATAACTTCTCAGGATATACCGGCAGTAACGCCTATACCTGATAAAGCCAACCCTACGCCAATAGAAACACCTGCTCAACCAGCTGTATCTGAAGCTAAGGAAATACCATCAGAACAGGCTGAGGTTCACCTCTCCACAGATTCTCTACCGCCTACTACTAGTGTTCAACCTCCCACTCATCAACAGGAAATACCAGCTATTCAGAGACAACAAGAAATGGAGATACAGTCATTCATGGTCAAATTTGACCAAATAGGGAAGATTCTGCATCAAAAGCCTGACACCCTAACCCTACACCTCCATTTGGAGAATATCATTAAAGACTTTGTACAGTTTGATATTTATGGTTATGGCATGCCAGGAGCAGATGCACTGAGTATGAACGTGAGGTATAAAGTTCACAGTAATAATGAGGTGATAGCCCTTAATGGAAATGGCCAAACACCTGATCCATTAGCGGTCTTAAGCTTATCCAGAAATGAATCATTATTGATTGGGGATATTGCTACTGAGTATAGCACCTATGCGCAGGGAGAAGCGCCAAGGGGGATGCTTACCTTGAATGGAAATAGTACCCCTCCTCCCAGATCCATGATGTATGTACCACTCGTCATACAAAACCAAGCAAAAGGATACCTCACTCTTCAGAGTTTTCTACCTAACTTATTTAGAGAGTATCATCTCCATATTCTTCAAAGCGTAGCTAACTATGTCTCTCTTTACCTAAGTAGTCAGGAAGTCAATAGCACCTATCGAGACATTCAAAAGAAGGTCTACCAGCAGGATAAAATGGCTTCCCTGGGAGAACTTACTAAAGGGTTAACCAAGGAAATAGGAAGTCCCAATAACTTCATAGCTAAAAATATAAAGGCCCTAAAGCATAATTTAACAGAGGCCTCTGATGTGTGGTATGCTTATGAAATCTTATCTGCGCAGGATGCAGCCGCTCAGTTGCAAGACATAGATAGGATGAAGGCTACTAAAAACTATGATAAACTGGTTTCTGACATCTATGATTATGCCCAAAATGTGCTCAAAGGAGCGCATAGAATCGCGGAAATTCTCAAAGGTATCAGAACATATATAGGTAAGGAGGATGACCTACAAACCATCAATCTCCATCCTAATCTTGACTCTGCCCTACTCGTGCTAAGACACTTGTATAAAGGGAGAATTAAAGTAACCAGAGATTATGGAACCATCCCTGAGATTATGTGCTTCCCTTCCAGGCTAAATCAGGCATTCATTAATATCTTAGTTAACGCCATCAAATCTATAGAAGGCCAAGGGAATATTTATATCCAGACCAGGATGGAGAATGATCATGTGAAGGTCAATATTAGAGACACGGGAAAAGGAATTTCAGAGGAGGATAAACAGTTCCTGTTTGAGCCATTCATCAATATGGATCATGGATTAAATGGAAGTAGGGTAGGCCTGGCACTCACTAAGGACATTATTCTCCTTCATCAGGGCACCATAGAAGTGGAAAGCCAACCTGGAATAGGAACCATGTTTAATATACAATTGCCAGCTAAGCTAAATATGAGTATGATGTATGCAAACTCCTAGAAGAGACTTAAGCCATGTTTACCCTCCTAATTTTAACAGAAAATAAGGGGGTAAGGAATACCGGCTAATACTTTATCACCTTTTTAGTCTCTTCAGCCTGATTTCCTGAAAGTCTCAGCAAGTATACCCCGGAGGGCCAGGAGGAGGTAGAAAGCAGAAGAGATTCTGTTAGAGTTCCTTCTGACTGCCATACTACTCTTCCATGAGTATCTAGCACTGCCAAAATGCCTGAATAAGCAGGAACAGGTAGGATTACTTGAAGCCTTTCCCCAAAAGGAATAGGAAAAGCCTCAAATATCTTCTCCTCCTCAGGAGATATAGAAGTAGCTAACAGACAGTTTGTAGTTAAGTCTTCCACTTGAGACCTGATTCCAGCCATTTTGGTAAATAAGCTATCCCCAGGACATTCTGTAGAACAGCCCTGCCTATGCCCAGAAATATGAGGTAACACCAAGTTTGAGGAGGCGTGAAGGGAATTACTTAAGGGACTGATGTTACTCTTACAAGATTTCCAGGCGAGTAATTCTGTTAAGGTAGTTATAGCAGCGGGAGTAGGTGATACATCTGTGAAGGTACCTAGAAAAGCTACCCCCATGGTAGCCCCATTATTCCCACAGAAGTGAGCGCCTCTCACATCATCTCCCCCACCCCTTCCTTCA
>JBCCLI010000316.1:0-7852 GCA_039026975.1 Bacteroidota bacterium
ATTGGGCTGAGGGTACCTACACGGTAGTGGTGACAGATGGAAGTAGGCAATTTTCCAAAAAGCTAAGTGTAGCGAAGTAACCCGGGTAAGTTAAGATGCTAACAGAACGTACTCATTTCTAAGACCATGGCGGAATGGTAGATAACCAGAAATAATTCCTTACACAATCCTCATAAACCTAGCCAGCTATCAAATAGAATACTGCTGGTACACCGGAACCCTACCTTACTTTAAACTCATACAAAAGCCGAAGGTAACTTCCTCCGGCTTGTCATAAATAGTATAGTGCATACGCTTATTCCAAAATCATAACTCTGCTTAGCTGTCGGTAGGTGCCCGCTTCCATGATGAGCTGGTAAACTCCTGCGGCCAGGTTAGATACACGTAGCTGAGCCCCATCCATGCTAAGCTCTCTTTCTACCACGCACTTACCTGTTACATCACATAGCCTCAAGCGGAAGCTTTCGGGTGCTTCTGACAGTCCATCCCAAGAAAAGTATAGCGTTTCCTGAGTAGGATTAGGGTATACAGTTATCTTTTCATCTGTTAGAAGGGTGTTTTCTATAGTGGGCGTAAACGCCTGCTGCCCTACTGCAGCACTAAAGGGGGTCAGCCTTACTCCCGGAATAGGTCGCTCTAGCTTACCATCAGGTAGTTGCCAACCTACAGATAGGTTATCACCCCCACCTCCTTCTTTCTGTAGAGCTTCTACATAATACTTTTGACCAGCTACCAAGGTGATGGCAGCGGACTTCTGAGAGGTTCTGAAATCCCAATTTCTGTAAGGAGTCCACCCAATTACATCTGCAATCTTCCGCTTATTAGCAGGATTATCATTGGTGCTCAACCACAGCTCTCCGTGGTCATCTGAAGCCAACCAAAAGGTATACTGCCCACTGAGGGGCGGGCAGATAAATCCTCTGATCCGGCTGGCATACTCATCATCTGTATCAGGTACTATCTCGAAAATAGCAAGAGATTTTGTGCTACTAGGTGAGGTGGTGAGGGGAATATCAGCCACTTCCATCCCTGGTACATTGGTCCAGGAATCTAAGGTAATGGTACCTGTACCACTGCATCCTGTGTTACTATCATCGAAGACAAAGAAGGTTCGGATAGCCTCAGCCGAGTTGACATCATCATTCCCTGCCTGAGCAGCGCGTACCCTGACTTCGCCAGCTCCACCCGTGAGGGTTACAGTACTACCGTTAATGTTAGCTGGACCGGATAAAATGGAGTAGGTTACACCTAGCCCTGAAGATGCCGTAGCCGATACATTGAATGGGGGGTCCCCAACTGTTTTATTAGGAATAGCAGTGAAGTTTATGCTTTGAGGCTGCTTACCAGCTTCTCCGCTTGGGCCTAAATGAACGCCCGAGATAGGTCTATCAAACGTACCATCAGGAAGGCGCCAACCCACCGCCATGTTATCTCCTCCTGCCCCTTCCTTCATGAGGGCTTCCACATAATATAGCCTACCCGCTACCAGGTCTATTTGGGAGGAGGTTTGTTGGGGAAACTTAGTCCATTCTCTAGGAGCTGTCCAGCCTGGGACACTTGCTATTTTGCGCTTATTAGCAGGGGTATCATCTGTACTCAACCATAGTTCTCCATTATCATCAGAGGCTATGTAAAAGGTGTACTTCCCACTTTCAGGTGGGCAGATAAATCCACTTACTCTGGTACCGTAGGCCTCTCCTGCTCCCGTAGGGCTTTCAAAAAGGCTTAGCATAGCAGTTTTGTCAGGTGCAGTACCCAAAGGGATATCTGACACACTATTTCCACTCCCTATTTCCTCCCAAATCTCCTGAAAGATCTGCCCTGAAACGTTGCAGGCAGTCTCCTGATTTACCCTAAAACTTCTACTTACTGGAGTAGCAGCTGCATACACCTGATTCCCATTCTGCTTGGCTTCTACCACCACTGTTCCTTCAGTTCCATTTAGGGTAATGGTGCTACCGGAAATACTAGCAGGACCAGACTTGATGCTCAAGCTTACGGGCAGACCTGAAGAAGAAGAAGCATTCGCCTGAAAAGGTGGTGTGCTGACAGACTTATTACCAATGGCGTTAAGGGTAATAGTCTGGGCAATCTTTTCTCCCCCTTCAAAAGGAGATAGGCTAGCACCTGGGATAGGTCTTTGTAGTTGCCCATTAGGGAGTGTCCATCCTACAGATAGGTTATCTCCCCCCCCTCCTTCTTTCATGAGGGCCTCTACATAATATTTTTTGCCTTGTTCCAGCCTAATAGCAGCAGATTTCTGAGAACTAAATTTAGTCCAATTTCTGGTAGGTGTCCAGCCCGGGACAAAGGCTACCCTTGATTTATTCGCAGGAGTATCATCCGAGCTAACCCACAGTTCTCCATTATCATCACTTGCTATCCAGAAGGTATAATTACCCGTCTGGGGGGCACATACATATCCCCGAATTCTCACGGCATAATTATCTGTCGCATTTGCAGGTGTCTCAAAGATGGTGAGAAGTTTATTCTCATCAGGAGCCTGATTGAGGGGAATATCAGCTATTCCTACTCCTCCTACCTCATACCAATAGGAGGCAGATATAGTTCCTGTAGCATCACAGGCTGGCGGAGGAGGAGACGTATTTTCTACCGTAAGGGTAAAGCTCTTTTTCTTGACACAGTCATTAGTATAGGTGAGGGTGACTTCATAGGTACCAGCCATATTAGCGGCTATGCCATTAGCTACAAGCACATCTCCGTTATTATTACCCGTTTTACTAAAGTTGGCGGGTCCTGTCCAGGTATAGCTTTTCTGGCCATTAGGGTTAGCTGATAGTAACAGCTTATCTCCTGTTTCCACATTCAATGTATTCCCTGATATAGGTCTCCATCCCTCATCATTCAAATTATATTCCAGGGTGGTAGCCTGGACATCACACTTATTTTGTGCAGGAGCAGAGGGATCCAGCTGAATAGTGTGAGAAACAGAAGGCACACCCGCAGCATCCATGGCAAATAGCATGTAGTAACCTGGAATGGCTACATTGGTATTGGGAATGCTAAGCTGATATTGATTATTTCCGACTTTTACTGCTGATAATTCTATTCTCCTCTGTTCATTATTGGTACTATGAGTAGCAGAGTTATACCTGATGATAGCAAATGAGCTGATGGCCTTATCAGTGTTGATGGTGATAAAGCTGCTTTGGGGGGCGCTGGCAGGTGCAGAAGTGATAGATGGCCTAGCTGCCAGGCTTCCGTTTGTATTAAATAAATATGGTGGGCTGTAAATCTCTGCATCTGCATGGTTGACAGAACATCCTCCACAAAGTCCCCCTCCCGCAAACATGACTCTACCGTCTGGTAATAGGATTCCTACTGAGTGATAGGTTCTTGGAACTTGCATAGGGGCCAGAGAACGCCATGTCTCCGTTTCAGGATTCCACAGTTCAGGTGTGAGCCTGGCATTATTATCTGAGAATACCCTGGAGGTAGCTAGTCCTCCCGCTACAAATACTTCTCCCGTGGGTAGCACTACGGTATTATGCATGGTTCTTGGGAACTGCATGCTTTCAACCTTCTTCACTGAAGCCTGATCTGTATTAATATCAATGATGTAAGTACTTCCACTGGCAGCTGTCCCTTGAGAATACGTTTCTGCCCCTCCCATCTTGAGAAGTTTTCCGGTATCATACATGACGGTGTTTCCATTCATAGCAAACACATCATCCCCTCTTCTTCCTGCACTGGTGTATGAACCGTTTCCTGTCTCGTAGTCTATCCAGTGCATATTAAAACTTGGGCCTGCATGAAATATCTTTCCATTAGGTGCTACCCATAACCATGAGTGGTTATCATTTCTGTACACCCCTTCACTACTGGTAGTCCCATCTAGAACTACGTCTGCAGGTATACCTGATTTAGTAGTCCAGTCTCCGGTGCTGCTGTTCCAGATTTCTGCTGTTTTCCCTCCTCGGCCCCCACTCCATGACCCCCCTACGGTAAATACATTTCCGTCAGGTAGGGCAGCCATGGCATGATATCCCCTAGGGATATTCATATTATCACTATTGACCCATGCATTGGTGAAAGGATCAAAGACACTGGTTTTAGGACTTGAACTCCCTCCTGTTACTACTACACTCCCATCAGGCAGGTTGGCTATTCCTGGACAGAACATATCATGCCCTGTGTTGGAAATCAGGAATTCTTCCGACTGATTAGTTTCTGGATCAAAAATGACCGTGTAGGTCCTCCCTCTATTTCCTCCGAAGGCAAATCTGTCATAGGCAGACCAGGTAAGCACCTTGCCATTAGGAAGGTTAGCCGTAGCCACTGAAACGATAGGCATTTGGATAATATCAGTCCACTGACCTTGGCCAGTAGGCCCGCCTATGGGTTGGGCATTCAGAGCTGAAAAACTTAAACTTAGGGTAATGAGCAAAAACCTTATATGAAGTCTTATTCTCATAGCAGCTTTTCTTAGTACCGTGGTGGTCCTTATAATTATTAGTAGTTAAATGTTCACATCAAATGACAGTACGTCTGCATGATCTCCCCAAATCACCTGAAATCTCATGGTCCAGGTACCTCCTACTGGAAACAGCATATTCTCGACGGCATAATGTCCATTCCCTACATAGCGCTGAATCAGTGGCGGGGTAGGAAATCCCCTCCCAGCATCCATATTTATACCCATCCCCTGAATGGTAGCTCCTTCCAGAATGTTCCCTTCTTCATCTTCCAGGTAAAGTAGCCAGGTATGCTTTTCTTTTAGGGGCGCTTTCTCTAGCTGAAAAAAGAACTTTCCCTTAAACTTCCCCGCCTGGTTAAGGCTGGCAGTATTGGTTCCCTCAATTGGCGTTAAGCCACATATAGGGATATTCTCAGCATACTGAGCTGAGAGATAGCCTCCGCTTCCTATTACCACCAGCAAAAAACAAACGACTACTTTCATAGCTATTACCATCTTACTAAAAATGAGATTAACCAAGTAAAATATTAGTTCTCATGGATAAAATTCACCTCACGAAAATTAAATAATTATTGTATCTAAAAAGTCTTAGCTGCTTGTATGGTGAATATTTCCTCCTGACTAGAGAATTGATAGCCTAAAAGTAAGGTGGGCCCCTATATCCATCTACCTAATAGGCTGAGAGTTCATTTTCACCAATAGAAAATCCGACATAAAAAATACTTTATGTCGGATCAATATGTAATGTCTGTATGTACTACTTATTCCAGAATCATGATCCTCGATCTTTGCTGGTACTGATCTGTTTCAATGAGAATCTGATACACTCCACTAGCTATACCTGCTACATTTAGTTGTGCTGATCTAGCAGCTATGCTTTCCTGTTTCACACATTTTCCAGTCATATCACAAAGCCTCACCTGGTAGCTTTCAGGAGCCTCAGCTAGTCCATCCCAGCTGAAGTAGATAGTACCTGTGGAGGGGTTTGGATAAACCTTTACCTTTTGATCTGATAGCAGCTGGCTGTGTTCTACTGGTAGGAAACTCTGCTGTGCAGCCACTGCATTATAGGGGATCAGCCTGAGTCCCGGAACAGGCCTCTCTAAGGTTCCGTCTGGTAGTTGCCAGCCTACGGAGAGGTTGTCTCCTCCTCCTCCCTCTTTTTGTAGGGCTTCTATATAATATCGCTGACCTTCTACCAGGGTGATGGCAGTAGACTTCTGGGAGGTTCTAAAGGTCCAGCTCCTGTAGGGCGTCCACCCAAATACGTGGGCAATTTTTCTCTTATTTGAAGGCTGATCATCTGTACTTAGCCATAGTTCCCCATGGTCGTCTGAGGCGAGCCAGAAGGTATAACTTCCCGTGGCAGGCGGACATATATAGCCCCTGATTCTACTACCATAATCATCTGCCAAATCAGGTTCTATCTCAAAAATGGTCAGGTTGCGTGAGGAAGTGGGAGTAGTAGAAACTGGAATTTCCGATACTTCTCTTCCCGGTACATTGGTCCAGGTATCTAAAGTGATAGACCCCGTACCGCTACATCCACCGCCCCCGTCTCCAAAGACAATAAATTCTTGTAAAGTCTCAGCAGGATTATAGTCATCATTACCCGCCTGGATGGCTTTTATTTTCACTAAACCTGCCGCTCCTGTCAGACTTACAGTAGCCCCCGAAATAGTAGCTGGACCAGACACTTTCTCAAAGCTTACAGGTAATCCAGAGGAAGCGGAAGCTATGAGATTAAAGTCGGGATCCGTAGCCTGCTTATTAGGAATAGACTGGAAATTAATGCTCTGTGCTTGTTTTCCTGGGTCTGCACTAGGAGATAGATGAATGCCGGAAATAGGTCTTTCAAAAGTACCATCTGGTAATCTCCAACCTACTGACAGATTATCTCCGCCAGCCCCTTCTTTCATGAGGGCTTCCACGTAGTACAGTTTGCCTGCCAGTAGCTCTATTTCTCCAGAAGCTTGATCTGGGAACTTATTCCATTCTCTAGGAGCCGTCCATCCTGGGACACTGGCAATTCTCCTTTTATTAACGGCGTTTTCATCACTGCTCAACCACAGCTCTCCATTATCATCACTGGCTATGTAGAAGATGTATTTTCCTGACAGTGGAGGACAAATAAAGCCGCTAACCCTTGTCCCATATGCTTCTCCAGCTCCTTCAGGAATCTCAAAGATAGTTAGCATAGCTGTCTTATCTGGGGTAGTGTTTATCGGGATATCTGCTACACTATTTCCACTGCCAATTTCCTCCCAAATTTCTTGGTATATCATTCCTTCTACATCACAGAGGGTAGCTTCTTCCACACTGAAACTCCTACTTACTGGGGTGGCTGCATCAAAGAGGCTATTCCCAGCTTGGGAGGCCTCCACCACTACTGTCCCAGTAGCACCTGTCAGCGTAATTCTATTTCCAGCTACAGTTGCTGGACCAGACTTTATTTCATAACTAAGCCCTAAGCCTGAACTGGCACTTCCATTTACATTGAAAGGTGGGGAGCTGATGGACTTATTAGCTATGGGCGGAAAGGTGATAGTCTGAGGTAATTTTTCATTACTAACATAGGGAGATAAATACGTTCCTGGAATAGGTCGCTCCTGGGCACCAGAAGGTAAAGTCCAACCTACCGCCAGATTATCTCCACCTCCACCTTCTTTCATCAAGGCTTCTATATAGTAGGTCTTGCCTTCTTCTAGTCGTAGGGGATTGGAGCGCTGAGAGCTATATTTATCCCAGTCCCTTTCAGGAGTCCATCCAGGTACAAAGGCTATCCGGGTTTTATTTTGTGGATTGTCATCTGTGCTTAACCATAGCTCACCATTATCATCACTTGCCATCCAGAAGGTGTAGTTCCCAGTAAAGGGAGCACATATATACCCTCTTACACGAACAGCATAGTTATCTGCTGTATTAGCAGGCGTTTCAAAGGAAGTCAGCAGCTGTTGGTCTGAAGGAGCTGAGTTCACGGGTATATCTGCTACACTCACGCCCGCTACATTAAACCAGTAAGTAGCTGAAATATTCCCTTCAGCGCTACAGGAGGTTACAGGCGACTTAATATTAAAAGATCTTCTTACCGGAGGAGCTGCGTTGTAGGTAGCGTCTCCTTCCTGGGTGGCCTCTATTACCACTTCTCCTTCAATTCCACCTACAGTAACCAATCCACCATTTAGGCTGGCAGGACCTGTAATTAACTCCAGAGAAACGGGTAAACCGCTACTAGCACTAGCTGAAATGGTAAAGGGATCATCTGTAGTTAACTTATCTCCTATAGTAGCAAAGGTAATGCTTTGTGCTTGTTTGAGGGCTTCCGGAATGAACAGGTTGGTTGCCGGAATGACCTCCTTTTGTTGCCTAATACTACTCCATTCTAGCTTAGCTGCTGCAGAGCCTGTATTCTCA
>JBCCLI010000317.1:0-7848 GCA_039026975.1 Bacteroidota bacterium
AGTACATATGGCCTATGGGGTGTCTGATTTATATGGATTCAATGTCTCAGAACCCTCTTCTCCAGCTACCAATGTAAATAAAAGGAGATATTTTTACGCTAGTTTTTATCCAGATTCTGTGGGGCAAGAAGGCTACGAACCCTTCTTTGTAGACCTGCTCCCAGTGAAGGATGGCATACACAGAAAACACTTTTCCATCACCACCAGGGGAAATGATTCTATTTGGATAGCGCATTATCATGTAGGAGATAGAATGGTCTATATGGATCAGTCTACTGATGGTGGGCTATCATGGAGTCAGGATACAGTTATATCTGCTCAGGTAGGCTCTCCCTTAGCGCTCACCCAGTTTGAAGACACCCTATATCTCTTAACTCATGATGGGAGAAATAACCAGCTTTCTTGGAGTAAAAAATCTTTTGGAGATACAAGTTGGAACCTCTCAAAGGTAAACTCGCTGGAAGAGAGAGCAGGCAGTTTTCAGTCAGTCATAAATAGGAAGGAAAGTGGAGATGATATTTATGCGGTTTATAGTGAGGAGAACAGCCAGAATCTATTATTTTCTTCCCGTATTTCAGGAGAATGGACTGAAGAGGTTCTACTGGAAAATGAAGCACCCGCTTTTATACAGACTGGTCTGAATAGCCAGGGAGAGGCTGTAATAGCTTACTTAGCCAGCGAGAAAGAGAAATTGACTGTTGGGTTTCGTGAGAATGAAGAATGGGAATTTCAGGTAATAGATACACAGTCAGTGGTTAGAGATCTTAGTCTTGAGGTGATAGGAGATAGCCTCCACATATGTTTCTATGACCTAAATGAAGGAGCACTTAAATATGCCCGCGGTACCAAGGAAACCATATCCTGGCCCAGGGTAATCCTGGATGAAAGTTCCCCCATCATAGGTACAGGATTATCTATGGATCAGGATGCTGAAGGGGGCTTACACATAAGCTATAGGGACATAGCCAATAACTTACTCAAGTATGGCTACAGAAGTCCAGCGGGGGTATGGACCCAGAAGCAAATTACCTCATCTAATGCCTTTACCATTTCTCAAACCTATCTTAAAGTAGATACTGCTAATAATCCCATCATAGCAGCAGGGGATGGTGCCAAGACGAGCATTTTTCTGTTTGAAGTATCTGCGGATACCTTTGCTATAGACACCGTCCTTACAGCTATTCCTAATTTTCAGGGAGGCCCACTCTCTTTACTGATTGACCCTAAAAATAGGCCATGGATACTATATAATTTTTCTGATGTTTCTGCTGGGCTAAGACTCTTACGAAGAGGGCCAGATAGGGAATGGAATCAAGTATCAGTATTGAATAATCAAGGCCAGATAGCTAATTCCTTTGATTTCTATTTGGTAGATCAGGATTTCTATATCATAGGGAAAAAGAACAGAGCAGATGATGAAGGGATAGCGCTGCTGTTTGCTTCAGAAGGAGTCACTACTAATCTTGAAACTAAGACGGAAGTAAATGCTATAGCTATTTATCCTAATCCAGCGGGTAGAGAGATTTTCATAGAATGGGATAACGCCTTGAAGGAGACAGCCCTTGCTAGCATGTTGGACATGCAGGGGAGAGAAGTCATACAACCTATTCACTTACAGCCGGGTACTCTTTCTAAACGTATTTCTCTTACGTCTCTTCCTGCGGGTATATACGTGATCACTATTCAGGCGGCGGACAGTTTCCTAACAAAAAAACTGCTAATCAAAGGCCGAAACTGAAAAATTTGTAGATTTGAGTCCTCAGGAAAGACGTTGCTTAAACGAATTAGAAAGGAAATTATGCAACTGAAGGCTAGATCGCTTATCAAAAAATATAAGCAACGCGCTGTAGTAAACGGAGTTTCTCTGGAGGTAAACCAAGGAGAAATAGTAGGACTGCTAGGTCCTAATGGTGCAGGGAAAACTACTTCTTTTTACATGATAGTGGGACTTATCCGCCCTAATGGGGGAGAAATATTTCTGGATGATCAGAATATCACGGCCCTACCCATGTATAAACGGGGTCAGTTAGGCATAGGCTACTTGGCACAGGAAGCCTCTGTATTTAGGAACCTCTCCGTGGAGGATAATATCTCTGCGGTTCTAGAGATGGCTACTAAGCTGAGTAAAAAAGAACGGACGAAAAGAACGGAGCAGCTATTAGATGAATTTAGCATTACCCACGTAAGGAAGAGCAAGGGGAAAGTGCTTTCAGGAGGAGAGCGGAGGAGAACAGAGATAGCGCGTGCCTTGGCAGTTAATCCCAAGTTCATTTTACTCGATGAACCTTTTGCAGGCATAGATCCCAAAGCGGTAGAAGATATTCAGCATCTGGTTTCAGACCTTGCAGAGAGAAATATCGGGATTCTTATCACAGACCATAATGTTCATGAGACATTGAGAATAACCAACAGAACTTATATTTTATACGAAGGACAGATCCGAATTTCTGGAACGGCTAATGAGATAGCCAATAATCCAGAGGCCAAACGGCTTTATTTGGGAGAAAATTTCCAACTCGATCGCTGATGTTGATTGTTCACAAAATTGCCAGTTGGTTTCTAAAAAGGAGGATAGAACAGATAGAACAATTCAGCAGGTATCCACATGAAACTCAAACGGCTCATTTCCAGCACCTGATTCACAGATCTCACCTCACTGACTGGGGAAGAGAACATGGGTATGAGTCCACCATGTCTATTGAGGCGTTTAGAAATAGAGTTCCTATTAGCACCTATGAACAGCTTTTCCCTTATATAGAGCGTATGATGCGTGGGGAGACCAATGTTCTTTGGCCGGGAAAAGTAGAGTGGTTCGCTAAATCTTCCGGGACTACTAATGACAAGAGCAAGTTTATTCCCGTTACAGAAGAATCTCTGGATGAGTGCCACTACAGGGCAGGGCAGGATTTACTTTCTCTATACTTCCATGTAAATCCTCAGTCCAAGATGTTCTCTGGGAAAACGCTCTCCATAGGAGGAAGCCATACCATCAACAAACTGAATGAGCACTCCCGTTTTGGAGACCTAAGTGCGGTCATAGTCGAAAACCTTCCTACCTTCTACCAGCTCATGCGTACCCCTTCCAAGGAGGTGGCCCTCATGGATAACTGGGAAATGAAGATAGAGGCCATAGCAGAAGAGGTAATGAATAAGGATGTTACTTCCATGGCGGGTGTGCCTACCTGGACGCTCATTCTCCTCCACAGAATTCTGGAAAAAAAGGGAATCACGAGCGGTGACTTGAGAGAAGTCTGGCCCAACATGGAACTCTACCTACATGGAGGGGTGAAGTTTGATCCCTATCGGGAACAGTTTAAGGAAATTATTCCCCATGCTGACATGAACTATATGGATGTGTACAATGCATCCGAGGGCTTTTTTGCCGTTCAGGATGACCTAAAGAGTCCCGATATGCTGCTGATGTTGGATTATGGCATCTTCTATGAGTTCATTCCAGTTGAGAATCTGGATCAGGAACACCCTAAAACACATACCCTGGATGAGGTAGAGCTTGGGAGAAATTATGCCATGCTCATCTCTACTAATGGCGGCTTGTGGAGATACCTCATAGGAGATACCGTAGCTTTCACTTCTCGATATCCGTACAAAATTAGAATCACGGGTAGAACCAAGCATTTCATCAACGCCTTTGGAGAAGAGGTGGTAGTAGAGAATGCAGAAAAGGCGCTACAGGAAGCCTGCAGGCAGACAGGTGCTACCATAGGTGACTATACCGCTGGGCCCATTTACCTGAAAGGGAAAAATCAGGGCGGGCATGAGTGGCTCATAGAGTTTGTGAACCAGCCCTCAGACCTGAATATGTTCACTAGCATTTTGGATAAAACCCTCCAAAAGGTAAACACGGATTATGAGGCTAAGCGCTCCCATGATATTGCCCTGAAGTCTCCTACCGTTCACAACCTCCCAGAAGGCACCTTCTACGGCTGGATGGCCAAACGCGGAAAGCTCGGCGGCCAGCACAAAGTCCCCCGCCTCGCCAACCACAGAGAGTATATAGATGATATTCTGGAGATGATAGGGTGAGTTTATTCAAGTTAAAAGATTAGTCCTGATTTGTGATGAGAACAAGGGTTATTACTGTACCTAGGAATCAAGCTGCTGAAAAAAAGCTTGATTTCGATGAAGCTGAGCCTTCGGAGTTAATCGAATGGACTATTTCAGAAGAGGAATACAGCTTAATTGAGAAGTATGGCCTTTTTGATGTGATAAATGAGACAGCAGACGTAATTATCGACGATTTTGAGTCCGAATTGGTAAGGGGAATCCCGACACTAACAAAGGTTTTGAATGTGTTGAAAGAGAAAAGAAAACGTAAAAAATATCAGAACCTAGAGGTACTTCATAGCTTGATCAAGCTATTTGAAGAAGCCATTGCTAGGGCAACTGGGGTATATTTTTTCTTTTAAATGGATTTCTTTCCCATTGTTACATGTTATTACCTATGCCAAAGGTCGATTGTATCGACCGTCGCCACTTCCCAAAAACAGCTCCGTAGGAGCGCCACCTTGGTAGAAAAAATAGCTAATCAATAATAAGCCTCGTAGAGGCGAAACCAATTCCATAACATTAGATGTCGCCCATAATGGGCTAGATTGGCTATCCGGATTTTCTACGGAGGTTTCAGCCCTCATGGGATTAAAGAAGGATAAACAAAGCAAACAGCTTCCTTATGCTAGTCCAATACATCCATATTCTCCAGATCCTGCCGATTGCTCCAGAAAGTGATGAGTTCAATCTTCTCTTCTTGAACTCTGTAGATTAGGCTAACATGCTTATTAACTATAGCACGCCGAATATTAGGATCTGATTTGAAGGAAGGACTTGAATGGGGGAAAATGGCAACTCTGTCAATGGTTTCGAACGTTTCCTGGACAAACCTTCGAACGACTTTTTCTGACCAGCTTTCTAATAGATCATCTGTTATTCCATCAAAAGTCTCCTCAGCCTTAGGCGACCAAATAATGCTTATAGCCATTTTTTATACTTAGCTACCAATTGAGCATGAGGTTTTCCTTCGCCTGAGTCAAGTTGTGCAATTCCTTGGCGAATATCTTGCTGAACATTTTCAGGTAGACTGTCCCACTCAAGAACTTCCTGATTTTGTTCTTGTATCATCATCAGGAGTACTTGCAACATTTGCTCATCATCTGAATTAGCGATGAACTTGTGAAGCAGGTTTTTCATTTCCAGCACACTCATAGAGAAAATCGTTTAAATTCAATATACGAGCTAAAGCTCAGAAAGTGTAGACCTTATCTAGAAATCTGTTTTCCAGTGCCTAATGGTCGATTGTATTGACCATCTATAAACCAGCTCCACCGGAGCGCCATCTCGTAAAAAAAATATCTAATAAATGATAAGCCTCATAGAGGCGAAACCATGTACGAGAAGATAAGGCAACACCTAGCACTCATAGGTGTCCATATTCCCTAATGGGAATCATTTGAGTAGCGGTAGACAAGATGATAGAAGTATTGGGATGCCCAAACTCAGTTAATTTATTGAGGACCTCCTCCAACTTTTTATTACTCCTGACAGCCACCCTTAATGAAACACAGTATTCCCCCGTCAGCTTTGAGCATTCCAGTACTTCGGGGAATTGGTCAAGCTTTGACATAAAATGAATATAGTTGGATGAGGTAATTTTCAGGGTTACATATGCCTGAACGTGCAGTCCTACCTTTTCTGGATTTAAGGAAACCTGATATCCTTCAATCACTCCCATTTCTTCCATTTTCTGCATCCTATCAGCAACGGCAGGAGACGATAGGCCTACGATTCTTCCAATTTCAGCAAAAGATTTTCGTGCATTTTCCTGTAGTTCTTGGATAATTTTAATATCAATCTTATCAAGGCTCATATTTCTTAATAATTAAAGCACATCAATAAATATACCCTAAAAGTTAAGGTGTTTATGAAGGATCTCTACCTATCTTTTAGGAAAAAGGAGACCACATTATGGAAATGGAGAATCTAATGAAGGGAGCCTCTGATGCTCTTAAAAAAGCAGCTGTTAACGAAGAAGCTAAATCACACCTATTATCTAATAGGCCACTATTTGAGCTACTTAAGAAGGCGGCAAATAGGTTTATCGCCGGAGAAGAACTGGCAGAAACCATAGAAAGAGTCCAATCCATAAATGCCAGGAATGTGGCTTGTACGGTAGATTTTATGGGCGAAAGTATCCGACTGGAAGAAGAAGCAAATCAAGTAGTAGAAGAGTTTCTAAGCCTTGCTAGAGCCATAAAAACCCAACATCTTAATAGTACAATCTCTTTGGATTTATCCCACATAGGGCTGGAGGTCAGTAGAGAGCTGGCGTTGCAAAACTTACAGAGGATATGCGAGGAAGGAATTGAGGTAATGATTTCTGCGGAAGGCTTTGAAAGGACGGATCAAGTAATTTCTACTTATGTGGAGGCAGCTAAGACCTACCCTAATATTGGGATTACCCTACAAGCCTACTTTCATAGGACAGTAGGGGATTTACAGGAATTGATGAAATATCCAGGGAAAATTCGAATAGTTAAAGGGGCCTTCTCTGCGCCAGGAGGAACATATCTGGAGAGAGGGAAAGAACTAAGCAAAAGATATATGGATATGGTGGAGCGCTTACTACTTGCCGATCATCTCTGCTCTATTGCGACGCATGATGAGCACATTCAGGTAGAGGTAGGGAATTTCCTTCAGAAAACAGGGAAAACAGAGAATTATGAATACGAAAGCTTATTAGGCATTGAGAATGAAAGAATCTTCACCTTAAATGAACAGCATCCCACAAGGATTTATGTGGTGTACGGAAAGGAATGGTACTTATATCTATGTAATCGGATTGCGGAGAACCCTGCTAATCTTTTTCAAGCAGTGGTAGATATGGTAGGGTAGTAAGGCGTAGGTGTGCTGATTTTAGAGGAGAATGATATTGACTACCCTCAAAATAGCTCTTTCGGAGTCCCGCATCCGTAGAAGAAGTAGCAAATAAATGATCAGCCTCTTAGAGGCGAAGCCAATGGCCATAATATTAGATGCCGCCCATCCTGGGCATTATGTACCATTCTACATAGCTACGGAAGTTTTAGCCCTAGTGGGCTTTTAGCTAAAAATCTCCTTCCCTTACTCCAGCACATATCCATCCGAATTTTTCTCTTAAGGGGTTTTTCCTAGTAGGCTTGAACGGATAGGAAAAAACAGCTAAGCCCAGCATATATATACCGGGCTTATGAATTTTATGCGGGTAAACTCCTTAGGCAGTAGCAGGTTCCAATAACTCCAATAGCTGCTCTGCATGTGCTTTAGTGATGACCTTCTCCACTACATGGGAGACTTTCCCTTCCTCATCTATCACGAAGGTAGATCTCAGTAGACCTTCATAGGTTTTGCCATACATGGACTTTTCTCCCCATGCGCCGAACCCTTTAATGAGGACCGTTTCCTTGTCTGACCATAAGGGATAAGGAAGACTCTGCTTGTTGATAAAGTTCTGGATGGGCTTCTGGTTATCAGGACTGACGCCTACCACTGCATAGCCCTTCTCCACGAAGGTCTCGTAATGGTCTCTCAGGCTGCAAGCCTCCTTGGTACAGCCGGGTGTATTGGCTTTAGGATAGAAAAAGAGGATGAGTTTTTGGCCTAAGTAGTCTTTAACAGACACTTCTTTTCCTTCGTGATCAAGAACAGTATCTGTTGGGGCAGGGGCACCTACTTGTATAAAGTTTGACATGAGAATTTGATTTGGTTGGTTATGTACTAGCCTAACTCAAGCCTGGGGAGGACTGTTTTTCAAAAGAAAAACCCTCGGCCTATACTAGTCGCCCATTCAAGTAATAA
>JBCCLI010000318.1:0-7845 GCA_039026975.1 Bacteroidota bacterium
GAAAAAGACATCACGCTCACCGCTATCATCCGGCTCAGAGGTATACATATACCTGATCAGCAGGTTTTTCCCTTCTTCAATCTTGACTATGATTTCTTCATTGGTCTTTAAGGGGTAGAAAAAGGCTGAGGTAGGAATCTTAGAAACTTCTCCATACTTTTCTACATGCTCATGATAGTCCTCCCATACCTTGGGATAGAGTTTGTAAGCCAAAAAGTCCAACAGATTCCAGTCCAGACCAAATTTAGTCTGAAATTCTTCTAATTCTCTCTCAAAGTCTATTGGAATCAAGTGCGCATTAGGCCTATCCGTATAAGGCCTCTCCCCCTTCAGCACTATCTTCTGAAGTTCTTTCGGAAATCCTCCATGCGGCTGGCCTAAATCTCCTCTAAAGAAATTCTTCACTGATTCAGGAAAGGCTATGGTTTCTCCCCTTTCCATGACATCTGTTTCTGTATAGTCATTGGCCGTCATGAACATGGCCATATCCCCTACCACTTTAGAAGAAGGGGTCACCTTTACTATATCCCCAAACATCTTATTCACAATGGCATAGTTTTCCTTAATCCTGTCAAACTTATGCTCCAGCCCTAATGACCTTGCCTGGGGCAGTAGGTTGGAGTATTGTCCACCGGGAATTTCATGCTTATAAACTTCTGCCGTTCCCGCCCTCAATTCTGACTCAAAGGGATAGTAATATTCTCTGACTATCTCCCAATAGTTGGAAAACTCATTAAGCTTATCCAGGTCTATTTCGCACTCCCTATCATGCCCCTCTAACATGGCAATGACAGAGTTCATATTTGGCTGAGAGGTAAGGCCTGACATAGAACTCATAGCCACATCCACTATATCTACCCCGGCCTCTATGGCTTGCATGTATGAGGATGACTGGATGGAAGCCGTATCATGTGTGTGGAGATGGATAGGGAGATCCACCGCCTCCTTCAACTCTTTGACCAGTTTGTAAGCAGCATAAGGCTTCAGCAGACCTGCCATGTCTTTAATAGCTAGTATATGGGCCCCTTCATCTTCCAGAGACCTGGCTAAATCCAGATAATACTGGAGGTTATATTTAGTCCTATCGGGGTCAAGGATATCTCCTGTGTAACAAATACAGGCCTCCGCCAGAGAAGGAGTCCTATCCCTGACAGCTCTAATGCTCACTTTCATGGCATCTACCCAGTTCAGAGAGTCAAATATCCTGAATATGTCTATGCCCGTCTCGGCTGCTTTTTCTATAAACTTTTCTATGAGGTTATCAGGATATGCCTTATATCCCACGGCATTAGAGCCACGGAGCAGCATCTGGAACAGAATATTAGGGATAGCTTCCCTGAAGTCCCTTAGCCTGGTCCAGGGACACTCATGAAGAAAGCGCAGACATACGTCAAAGGTAGCTCCCCCCCATACTTCCATAGAGAAAAACTCAGGGTGATTTTTTGCAAAACTCTCTGCTACTGCCACCATGTCCCGGGTGCGCATGCGGGTAGCTAACAGAGACTGATGTGCATCCCTAAAAGTAGTATCTGTTAATAGAATTTTCTTTTCATCCTTTATGTGCTGAATGAAGCCTTCCCTACCTAGTTCCTTGAGCTTATCACGCGAGCCTTTTGGGTACTCCTTACTCTTATCAAAGGCGGGAACTACGGGGGCACGGAACTGCTTTTTGGGATCTATAAACTTGACATTTGGATTACCGTTCACTTGTACATTAGCCAAGTACCTAATGGTTCTTGTTCCCCTATCAAGCCGCGGCTGGAAATGAAGAAGCTCTGGATTATCCTGGATGAACCTCACGGTGGCATCCCCGTTAAAAAAGGTAGGATCAACCATAACATTTAGAAGGAAAGGGATATTACTTTTTACCCCTCTGATCCTAAACTCACGCAGAGCCCTATGAATCCGCTGGGAAGCTCCTTTTAAGGTTCTCCCTTTACCGGAAACTTTTACCAGTAAAGAGTCAAAGAATGGAGAAATCTCTGCTCCCGCATACGCACTTCCAGCGTCTAACCTTATCCCAAAACCACTAGCAGAGCGGTAGGCGATGAGCCTTCCATAATCTGGCTTAAATCCGTTCTGAGGGTCCTCTGTAGTGATTCTGCACTGTACCGCAAAGCCATTATAGGTAACCTCATCCTGAGAACCTAAATGTATCTGAGGGTCTGTCAATTTATAGCCAGCTGCTATCAGTATTTGGGTTCTTACTATATCTATCCCAGTGATCTCTTCTGTAATGGTATGCTCTACTTGAATCCTTGGGTTTACTTCTATAAAATATACCTCATTATTTTCCACTAAGAATTCAACTGTCCCCGCATTACTGTAATTTACCGCTCTCGCTATTTTCAAGGCGTATTCATACAGTTTATCTTTTGTCTCTTGGGGTAAGGTGGAAGGGGCTACCTCTACTACCTTTTGAAACCGTCTTTGTACGGAACAGTCTCTTTCAAACAGGTGAATGATATTTCCAGCTTCATCTCCTAAGATCTGTACCTCTACGTGCTTAGGATTAGTAATAAACTTCTCCAGAAAAATGGTATCATCTCCGAAGGCCGTCTTAGCTTCATTCCTGGCTTCATAAAAGGAAGTAGATAATTCTTCCTCTGATTTAACTACTCTCATTCCTCTTCCTCCTCCTCCGGCAGCAGCTTTTATAATAACGGGGTACCCTATATTATCAGCTTCTCTGGTAGCATCTACTAGTTTCAAGAGTGGGTCTTGACTATCAGGAATGAGGGGTACATCTACCTCTCTGGCAAGCACCTTGGCTTTTACCTTATCTCCCAGCCTTTCCATCACCTCAGGCTTAGGCCCGATGAATACTATCCCAGCTTCCTCACATTTTCTGACAAAGTGGACATTCTCAGATAAAAATCCGTATCCGGGATGGATAGCATCTACCCCTTTTTGTAGGGCTAGACTTATTAATTCTTCTATGTTTAAATATGGCTTCAAGGGATCCCCCTGTTCCCCTATCTGGTAAGACTCATCTGCCTTATATCTGTGTAGAGAGTACCTATCTTCATAGGTATAAATAGCTAATGTAGGTATGTGCAGTTCTGATGCCGCTCGTAAAATTCTGA
Organism: Bacteroidota bacterium; assembly: GCA_039026975.1. Taxonomy (GTDB): domain Bacteria; phylum Bacteroidota; class Bacteroidia; order J057; family J057; genus JBCBKZ01. The sequence goes on from JBCCLI010000318.1 coordinate 3,087, forward strand.
TCGCAATCTCACCCCTATTCGCGACCATAATCTTTTTAAATCTTCTAATTTTTCCCATTAATTATTCCAGTATCGTCAAGAAATCGTCCAATTATGCAAATTATTAAGAAATTTCACATTCCTGCAATAGCTCGAAATAATTAACCTATAACAGGTAGAAAGAAAGCTGTGTTAGCTAACTTTATGGCCCTTCTATCTATTTATATAGGGTATGTCTTTTGAGAATTGTACTGTTTGAGATTATGCATTAGTTTGAGAGAATAAAAGTCATCAGTAAGAATTCTTTCATATTCCCCCTAAAAAGTAAGCTGAAAGGATAGACAAGAATAGGGGAATTACGTACCTTAAAAGATAATATCACATACTGTTCACAGAAAATTCTGGACTTATGATCTACAGAAAATACATAGTGGGTGTTTTTGTTGCTTTGGTGGGGTTGACCGCACTCGTACTCACTTCATGTAACAATGATCCAGGTTTTCCAGATGAGCCCAGTCTTGAATTTGTAAGTCTTACTCCTGATACCGTACAGGATCAAAGGGACTCTATGGTATTGCGACTTAGGTTTACAGATGGAGACGGGAATCTTGGAAGTGATCAAAACGGCATATTCAATTTAGTAGTGGTAGATAGAAGGCTGTATGCAGATGAGTTCCCGCTTACGGAGGAGCAAGCTACGCTTAACTATACCCTTCCTGATCTTACACCTGATACTAAAAATCCTGCTATACAGGGTATCATAAATGTTGAAATAGCTCCTACCGCCATAAGACTGGCGCTATTGAATGAACCCCAAGATGTTACCACCTTTGATGTGTTTATAACAGACAGGGATGATAACGTTAGTAATACAGTTACCACCACCCCAGTGATTATTGTGAGGTAATGTACGCTAAGCTTACCCTTTCCCAGCTCTTCTCTGCGTAATATTGGCTGTTCTTTGGGCTTGTCAATAGAGTAGTTTTTCTCCATACTAGCGCACAAGTAGGAGAAATGATGTATGTATATGAGAAATAGTGTAATAGTCTCTCTTATCCTTTGTGGGTTAAGTGTCTTTTTCTCTTGTGAAAGAGACAAAGAGATCATTCCTGATGCAGGGGAGAATATTTTTCCTACTGGCAAAGGAAGATATGTGATTTCAGAGGTATATGATACCACCTTTAATACTGCTGGAATAGTAGTGGACAAGTATATTAAAAAGGAGGAATTAGGGGATACCTTCACTGACCTGGATAATAGAAACGTCCAACGCGTAAACGTATTCAGGTCAGCTTATGAGCTAGGTGAGAATTTCCAATTTGAACCCTTTAGGGTGTGGGGGCAGCTGCTAGCATCTGATTCTACTGCTGGAGAATATTATGCAGAAAGAATAGAGGAAAATAACAGGTTTCTGGTTTTAAGGTTTCCCATATTCTCCCAAGCTAAGTGGAATGGGAATCTCTTTAATACTCTGGGTAACCAAATATATGAGTATCATAGCACTGATACGACCGTATTCATACGTAACCAGCAGTATGATGACTGTGTCATGGTGGTACAACGAGCGGATACCAACAGCTTTATTACCTACAGTTTCATTTATGAGATTTATGCCCCTAACATAGGCAAAATCAAGAGGTTCGAAAAGACGCTGGTAAATGATGGACCTAACGGAGAATTTAATTCCTCTGAAAGTAGAATCTATATAGAAGAGATCCTCTCTCACAACTAAAAACAGCCAAATCCTAAAATTTTCCGTTTATTAGTGTATAAATACTTTTTTTCTGAAAAAGAGTAAGAGTTATACATGAAGAATGATTTAAACCGGGGGCCACTACCTATTATATTCTCATTCCTACTTATTTGGATGGCCTATCCACTTAGCACTAGCGGACAAACTAACTTTCAGGGCAAAAAAATCTCTGTTTTCATCAGTAGTAAAACCTCAGCCTATACGGAGCCTTTTGTATTCCCTGTAACCCAATTCTTAAAAATAGAAGAGGATAGGTCCTGGACAGGAGATTTGAAGGCCGAGTTTCTCATCAGACTAGGAGAGTTATTTTGTGCAGAACTTCAGGAAATAACTCAGGCGGATACAGTCATTTTTTTAAATGCAGATATCAACAGGGGCCAGCAGTTCTTGGCTAACTATGACCTGGAAAGAAGAAAACTTGTATCTGAGAAAGGAATGAGTGACAGTGATCATCTCCTTATCATCCAGGACTTTACCCTAAAAAACAGGCTGGAAAGGTCTGTATTTATCAGATCCAACAGGATGTATTCTGAAAAGGTCCCTGTAAAGCAGGCAGAGCTACGGATTCTAGCATTCTCACAAGGTAATACCCAACCTCTCAAAACTTTCTCTGTCTGTAGAGATGAGCGAAATTCTGGAAAAGTATCTTCCCACTTTGATTTTTATAATGCCCAATCCAAACTTGGGGACTTTCTATCTCAGGTATTCTCTAACTGGTGGGAAATGGATAAACAAAACCTCTTATCTAACTGTAGTGGGTAATCCCGCCATCCCTCAACTCAGTTTTATTCTCCCAGAATGAAAGTACGAAAATGGAAACAGATAGCTATTTCAGTTCTTTTTGAATGTGTGGATAAACAGCTTTTCTATACATAGTATACCGGACTAACTATTTCATCACAAAATATTCTTTTCTTTTGAAGGAAAATTGTACATTTGTACAAAATAAGATAAGGCGGGCTGATGTTTGTTAAATTACTCAACTCAAAATCCTTTATCAGATCTATGATTGTGGCCAATATCCTCATGTTGGCTTTCCTGATATTCTTAAGGATTATGAAAGAGTATGAAAAGAATACCTATTCTTTTAAAGTACCTTCCACAAGCCAAGCTTACAGTCTCCCTTCTGAACAGACCCTCAACCTTTCTTTCACCGGTAGTATACACTCTGATCCCTACATATTAGAGAAGGCACAGACCTCTCCCGGGATTTATGATTTTTCCCCATTTTTAAATGCCATCAGACCTGTATTAGCTAATGCAGACTGGGCAGTAGGAAACCTGGAAACTGTCTTTGCAGGAATGGACGGAGGGCTTTCTTACTCGGGAGTCAGTCCTGTAAATGCACCTGATAACTTAGCCATCAGCCTAAAAGATGCAGGATTTGATTTTCTGACTACCGCTAATACCTATGCCTGTGATCACGATGTGAATGGCATTATGAGAACCTTATCTATTCTGGATAAGTATGAACTCAAGCATACAGGGACATTTACAGAATGGAGTGAGGCCAGAAATATTCCGGTATATACCGTTAATGAAATCCGTTTTTCCATCCTTTCTTATACGGAAGCCTCTGCTAAGGAGTCTCCTGTAGCTAGTACCTTCCGTTTAAACAGAATCAAAAAACTCGCCATTAAAAGAGACATCCAACAAGCCAAGAAAGAAGGAGCAGAAGTAATTATTATCTATTTTGATTTTGCCCCTTCAGAAGGTGACTCTCCCACCTACTACCAAAAAGATATAGCTAATTACGCCATAGAAAATGGTGCTGATATCATCGTAGGAACAGTGCCAGGTAAAATTTTCGAGATAGAATGTGTAGAAACCACTAATCCTTATACTGAGCAAGGGCTGATTGCTTATTCGCTAGGGAATTTTTTGGCTACCAATGAAAATCCTTATTCCAACCAAGGCGTAGTGCTACAGGTAAATTTGCAAAAGGATCCTAAAAGCCAGACCATCCAGATAGGAGATGTATCTGTGGTACCAGTGAGTATTCCGCTTGTCAGCCTAGCCAGCACCTCTGCGCCTGCTATAGTACCTGTCACTTCCAGGTCTTTATATAATGGAAAATTGGATTCCCTATACACCCAGACTCAAATACTGAGTATGCAGTCCTTCTATGAGAGAATGAAGAAATTAAGTGAGGAAGGTGAAAATAGCTGCCTGAAAGTTTCTACAGGTATATAGCCGTTTACCTTTTTTGAATCCCACCCACTTGGAGACCACAAAGTCAATACACCCACTCATAGGGGAACCTTTAAGGTTAAGCACCAGATATTTATGTTTTATAAAAATAGGTGTAGAGGGGTATTCAGAGGTTAATTAAGGAGGTAATCATAAGTCTTGTAGTAAATATTATACCCGCCTCTTTCCAGGTCTGCTACTATAGCTTCTATCATAAACTCCTCCTCAGAATCATAGTCTGATTTTAGGTTTACACCAAATATCATTCCTATGGACTGCCAGAAAAAGGCTGATGCCCCATTTTTGTATTCCTTGATTAGATAGTAGGTAGCTCTGCCCGTTTGACGGTAGACAAGCTTTACCAGCACTTTTCCTTGGGAGCGAGTCATTTTTCTCAGGTCTTGCTCATACCTCCCGAACAGGGCCTTCTCTTTGGTAGAGAGGTATTCCTTTTTTTCTTCCTCCGTGTCAAAAGCGTGTAACTCCGTTTCTACTTCCGCAAGGGTCTCTGACACTTTTAGCGCATAAGGGTACACCCTATGTATATTCCACCTAAGCTTTGTGTACTTAGCCATCTTTTTCCTGCCTCTCCTCATAGCCCTTTTTCCCGGCTTCTTGGCCGTAATATCTATTCCCTTCAACTCTCCAAACATGATAAGCTCTCCATCTACTTCATATACCCTAAAATCTGGTAATACTTCCATATCCGCCTTACTCACCTTCTGCCCATAAGCAGAAGGTAGCACAGCTGATACTACTACCAGCCAAATCCATATTTGGAAAACTCTTCTCATAAAGAGATATCTGCTGATCTATCTAAAGTTAATACTCCTATAA
>JBCCLI010000319.1:0-7838 GCA_039026975.1 Bacteroidota bacterium
TCAAAATTCAGGCCTGGTTTGGCTAAAATAGTTGGATTCATATACACTTATCTTATTCTCATGAACAATCTATCTCTCTAACGTATAGAAAATAGGGAAAGTTAGGCATCAGATCAAGATAATTTGTGCTTTTAGAATACTTGAAAAATAAATCATTAGTAAGCGAACTAATGTCAATAGATTAGTAGCTAGGCTTCAGATTTCTCAAATGCTACATCATCAGGCTGAGCACTTTCCTTCCTAATTTCAGGAATGCCGAAAAGGACTGCATTCAATTTACCGGGTGCATCCATGTATAGGTTTAGGGGAATTCCTATATGTGCAGGAAGATCTTTCTGCCAGTACCTGCCTTGCCACCAACCCTGAGATAATTGAATTTGGTCTGCCTTCGTAAAATAAGAAAGCCCTTGGCTATCTCTGCCGTATACATCTGATAGTTTTTTCAAATATTCTTTTAAATGATTCTCATGGAGGGCAAGAGAAAAACTACTGCTAAAGGAGAGGTTCATACTTCCTCCAGGAAATACCCATGCAGTTAACTTATCAAACATACCTGCCATGGGCTCATCAAGAAAGCCCTCATATACTTTGGGAGCATGTTCTCCAGCCAAGCTGCTTAGGTGGGTAGCGGCAAAGCGCTCTCCTGGGATTTCCGGTAGCTCCCAAAGCATCAGGTTAAATAGATTCTCTGGGCTGATAATGATCTGCCTATCCGGCCTGGGATGGCTGTAAGCAAAAGGTAACTCAGGATCTTTTCTTTCAGATAGGGTGTCTTTAGCTAACCTCAATGGGTCTACAGGATCTTTCCTGAAGACTTGCCAGCTCCCTTGAATATCAGCATCTACTTCAGGAATAAAAAGCCTGACTTCATGGTTAGGGAGAAAGGGCAGAAAGTGGGTAGATAGATCTGTGAGATTAGCTTCCTTTAAATAAATCCCCTCCAATTTACTGCAAGCTTTCAGAAAGCGTAAATCCACTGTCCTAAATTTATTGAGAAACAGATGGGTAAGCTGCTGAAAATGACGGGCCTCTATCTCCAGTAGGGAGAGCTTATCTTCCGTAAATGGATCCAGGTAAAATCCCCATTCTTTCTCTTCTTCATGAAAACCCGCCAGGCTCAGGTTCCAAATGCTTTCTAGCCAAAAGCTCCTAAGTTCAGGTAAGCGTGCTGATCCTAAGATAAGGTCGGGGATCTGTTCCATGAATACGCCCTTAGCCAATAAATGAGCCAGCATACTAGGGTGTGCAAACATGATATGGCCGTCAGGATTATGGGTTAAGACTTCCTGGCTGAGCTTTCTGGGAGTAATACCGTGCTTCTGCAATAAGGCATAAAACTGGGCTTCCGGGATAAAGTACCCTCCCCGCCTTTCTACCTGGGTGAACATATCATAAGCTAAGAAGACAAGTAGTTCCAGCAGAGAATCCTGCTCCCTTACTTTTTCAGATGGCATACCCATGCTATTATGGCTCGCCCACCTATTGATAATACGCTCCCAGGCTTGGTTCTCAGACTTTAGGGGGGCCTCTTCTTCTACCAGGAATTTTGTGTATTGCCAGAGGACAGGCTTCTCAAACAGCTCTGCCGTTTGGGAGAGTATAGCCTTAAGCCTCAGCCTAGGCTGGAAAGAAAATGCTTTACTATGTTTTTTAAACAGCTTGAGCTGCTGCTTATGAGAAAGGGGCAACAAAAATAGGGTAAGGAAAAGGGCTGACTGCTCGGCACCTTCCAACCTGACATACTCCTCTTGGTCTGAGAAAGCTACATACTGGTTCAAGTAGAGGTGGTTAGAACTAATAATTACTTTGGCAAAGTTGGCCGTAGCGGCTAGCAACTCATCTATTCTTTTTTTAAAATCTGTCATCCCTCTCCCATCTTCATCTAAGCCATCCAGTAGAAGAATAGTCTTTTCCGGAGATGGATAAGCTACCAAGGTAGAGAGTACCCCTACCTCATGGCAAGTATGGAAGGCTATGTGATATGGCTTTCTCCACTGAAGATGATAGGAAGCTAAGAGATGAACCAGTAGCTGGGTCTTACCAGCGCCGCCCTCCCCTAAAATGAGGAAGGTCCTGTAAGCAAAATAGTCTTTTGAAAAAGCTTCCTTTAAAAAGAAATACTGGATTTCCTCCACAGGCTCTTTTCCATGAAAGGTGAGACTATAAGACAGAGGGAAGTATTCTCCCAAATAAGTATCAGCATAGGAGGGAGAAAAGGCCACTTCCAGTAGCTTTCTAACAGACCTATACTTTCTCCACCAAAGGGCATACCTAAGGCCAGCAAATAGAACTGCCAGGACTACAACAGCAAGAATGAGAATGAGTGTAGGTGAAAAATCTGGCATGAACAGTAATTAAGAGTTAGCTGCAGACAGATGGTGCATAAATATCCCACCTGCAATCCCCACATTCAGGGATTCTCCCTTCCCACGTCTCGGTATAGTAAGCATACGATTTTGAAAGGATTTTCTTGTCTCGGCACTTACTCCATTTGCTTCATTTCCTAACAGTATCCACTCCCCTGCCTGAAAATGGTGATCTCTGAGGGGGGAACCGTCCATATGCGCTAACCATATCCTTGTCTGATGTTGCACTAAAAATGAATCCCAATCCTCCACATATATACACTCACACCTAAAAACCGCCCCCATAGAACTCCTTAATACCTTTGGGTTAAATAAATCCACTGTATCTGCAGAGCAGTATACCCTCTGAATCCCAAACCAATCTGCCGTCCGTAGCAAGGTGCCTAAATTACCAGGGTCCTGAACTTTTTCCAATAAAAGGGCCGAGGTAGTAGGAGTAATAAGGTAAGGTTGATTAGCTGGCATACCAACTACTGCCATAATCCCTTCCCCATGAACCTGTGTTGACAGCCTGTCAAAATCCTTCGCCGCTACCAGGTAATGAGGAATACCCTGGTAAGAGGTAAGATCTGCCAGTAAGCCTTCCTTCCTGGCATCATTTATGAGCACACAGGAGACAGCCCAATTAGATGACAGGCCTTCCTCCACTAGTTTTTTCCCTTCAGCTAAAAATAAAGCATGTTCGTATCTATACTTTTTCTGATGAAGTGAAGTAAATAGTTTTAGTTTTGCCTTTGAGAGGGTCTCCATGCCAGCAATATTAAGAAAATATGCCGTCTATCTATTGGGAATACTTGTCCTGGCAGGACTGAGTAGCTGTCAGACTACGCGTTTCTTAGGGCCAGATGAATACCTACTAAAAACTACCCCCACAGTCAGTTCTACCAAAAAAATTCCCAGAGAAGCCCTACAGCAAGCTATAAAGACTGAAACAAACCGAAGAATGCTATGGCCCAAAACCTATCTTCACCTGTATAATACGGGAAGAGCCATGGCCACGGACAGCTCCTTTCTCAAGAGAATGGTGAGAGGCCTTACCTTCACACGTAACGCATATGATAAAACCGCCAATTGGCTGCAAGATGGGATAGGAGAGCCGCCCATCCTCATAGATACCACCGCATTGAATGAGGATGTAGCCAACTTACGCAATGTGTGTTTCTCTAATGGGTACTTTTATCCTAGCATTACCTATACCATAGACACCATTGATAATTGGTATCACAAACAAAAGGCAAGGGTCACCTTCCAGGTAGCAGAAAAACAGGCGTATCGTATCCAGGAGGTAGCCTATGAATGGGACAGTACTGCCAATCAACAGATGCTGACTACTTTTCAGGCAGCCTTTGATACTGCATCATCCTTATTAAATTCAGGCCAACTCTATAACCATACCCTATTTAATCAGGAAAGATCCAGGGCCGCCCTTGCCCTTAGAAATAAGGGCTTTTTTACTTTCTCTCCCTCCTTTGTAAGCTTTTTAGTAGACACTACCCAGGTACCGTCTCAAGACCAGCCATTAGCTACCAGGCCCCTTAAGGTAACTACACAAATTTCAACCATAGGTGTTCCCTACCGAATAGGGAAGATGGAGATCAACCTGAGAGCTAACTCTGATAAGCAAGACCAACAGGAAAACTTCTCTGTAGAACTAAGTGCCAGTATTCTCACAGACAGTGTCAGAGAAGCCTTAAGCCTCAAAGAAAAGCAGTTCTCTTCTGATAATCCTTACACCTATACCGTTACTTCTACCATCATTAGAAAGATTAATTTTAACTTCCTGGCAAAGAGAATTTTCCTGGAGCAGGATAGCCTGTATTCATTTGAAAAGGCCTTACTGACCCAAAAGCGCCTACAGGAACTGGGGATGTTCCAGTACCTCATCATCAACTATGAACCCATAGACAGCCTGGGTATTCTGAATGTAAGTATCAACCTGGAACTAGCCCCCCATTACCAAATGAAAGTAGGAGCCGAGGCCTTTACCACCAGTACCTTTGTGGCCAATAATCTACCTGTCATAGGAACCAATATTTCCTTTCAGAATAGAAATACCTTTGGGAAGTCAGAATTACTCTCCACCAACCTGGGAGGAAGTGTGGGCTTTTATGGAAGTGCCCTGGAGAGCAATCAGTTTCAGCGAATCTTTTATGAGATCACAGCAGGGCTAGACCTAAACATACCCCGATTTTTAGCGCCAGAGTTCCTGCAGCGAAATACCCTCATCCAGAATCCCTCCACCCTCATTTCAGGAACCTTTAATGGAGAAATTCTCTTTGAATATAACAGATACTCTAACGGCCTGAACCTGAACTACAGGTGGAACCACGCCAACTCTAGCGATAAGCTGGTTGTGAGTAGCCAGTTTTCCCCCTTGACGGTAGATTTCATCTTCATTGAAGATATCAACAGCGACTTTCAAGATGACATAGACCAGCTACCCCTCACCCTCCAACGAGATTATCAGTCCCGCTTTAGTTCCAGAATCTCTTACATCTACACCCGAGCTAACTACAGACTCACTCGCTCCAAACCTACATGGTCATTCCGTATTAATGTGGAGGCTGGGGGAAACATTCCATGGATACTAGAGAATATCCTGGATAGTGATCAGGAGGAGGGGGATAACTACCTCTCCCTATTCCGTTCTCAAAGCAGGGGAAATAGTGAAGGCTTAGCCTATGGGCAGTTTTTAAGAAGTTCTGTAGAAGGAAAACTCTTCCTCCCCATCAACAGAAAATCAGAGCTAGTCTTCCGTGGGTATATGGGCTATGGATTTGCGTATAATACGACCCAAATTATTCCCCAGGAAAGCCGCTTTTTCAGCGGGGGTACTAACTCCATGCGGGGTTGGCAGTCTAATACCCTAGGTCCAGGTAGGCTTGGATTAAGAGATATTCAGATTGAGAATAATACTGACGGAAGTGCCATTAGTCTGTTAGCTCCGGGAGGAGAAATCATTTCTGAATTTAATGCAGAGTTGCGGTTTGATGTGTATTCCTACCTGGAAATGGCGCTATTCACAGATGTGGGCAATGTGTGGTTTGGAAGTACCCCTGTCAATCTGGGGGGAGATAGAGCAGGTCTAGCCACCTTTACCCCTGATAACCTACGCATGGGATGGGATGCCGGACTAGGGTTCCGCTTTGACTTTTCCTTCCTCATATTACGGGTAGACCTTGCCCAGCAAATCCATGCCCCTGATGCAGGATGGGTGCTGAATAAGGAGAATGACCCAGACAGGCGCTTCCAGCTAAACCTGGGGATTGGATATCCGTTTTAGAAAGAAGATATCTTCTTAATTCACAAGGAGAATATGAAACTCATTCTGCCAATCCTACTGGTATCCTCCTTGCTTTATTCCCTTACTACCTCTGCTTGCTGTGCAGAAAATAGCTATCGGTTATTCCCTATTGGAGCACTTGAAAATGAGATCGTATTTGTAGAAGCTTCCCTTTATAGAAATTGTAAAAGGGGAAGTAGTACAGGGACCGGAATGATCTTTTGGCTGAAGGGAGAGATCAACTTAGTACATTTTACTAATGATTCACTAGTTCTCTTGGCTAACCTTGATTCTATAGAGGTAAATGAATGTGCATGCAGGCCCAACACTCAGTATGAGGACAGCAGGTTTGAGAAGCTACTAAAACCCTCTTACCTGAAAGGAATCAAACTCGCAAGCGATATACCTGGATTTAGAAAAGCAAAGACGAAAAGCATTCACTTTAATGATACCACCCGTCTGACAATAAAAGATGAGGTAACTGATAGCTCCTATGAGAGAGTTTTCTTTTATCAGGAAATAAAAGTAGCTACCCTTTCGCTAACAGATATTGTTTCCCGTTTTCCTGAAAAATTAGTTGAGATAAGAGAATATGAAACACCTAACAAACAAATAACCATCATACGCCTAAGGTGTCATTTTCTGGATGAACGTATTATTAAACGCCAAATAAAGAGATTTAACAACCTAAAAACAGCCTTCTGGAAAGAACAAGCCCACTGGCATGGAACTTCAAGGGATTACTTCTTTATTGAGAAAAAATGATCTCTTAAGAGGGTTGGCCGCCTACGTGGTTGACCATAAGCAGAGAGAGCTTCCATCCTGGAAGTCAGAGTTAGGTTGTAAAAAGGAGAACACCCATGACATAGTCTTCTATTTTCTGCTGGAATTGGCCATCCAGAAATTTTTTTCCCCACCGCAGATTGTTAAATTAGGACAAATAGAATAGTAAGAAATTGCAAAATGAATACGACTACAGCTACTAAACCCACTACGGGTGTGTCTTCTTCACATATACAGGAGAAGTTCGCTAAACTCAAGGAAAACCAATTCAGGGTAGGAAATAGCACGCTTCGCGAGCGTAAAGCCAAGCTGAATGCTTTCCACAAAGCCGTATTGGCTTACCGACCTCAAATTAAAGAAGCGCTTTTTAAAGACTTCAGAAAGCACCCAAGTGAAGTAGACCTTACAGAAGTGTACCCTGTAACTAGTGAACTTAAGCATGCCAAGAGTCACCTGAGAAAGTGGATGGGAAAGCATCGTGCGAAAACGCCTCTATCCATGCTGGGTTCCAGCTCTTACATAAAGTATGAGCCTAAAGGTGTGGTCCTTATCATTTCCCCCTGGAACTTCCCTATCAACCTGACCTTCGGTCCAATGGTAGCTGCTATTTGTGCAGGAAATACGGTCATGATTAAACCCTCTGAGAATACCCCACATGCTTCAGCCATTATGAAGAAAATAGTAGCGGAAGTATTTGATGAAAATGAAGTTACTGTAGTTGAGGGAGGGGTAGAAACTGCCACCGAATGTCTTAGCCTCCCATTCAATCATATATTCTTTACGGGTGCTCCTGGTATTGGAAAAATTGTGATGTCCGCCGCAGCCAAGAATCTGACTTCTGTTACCCTGGAATTAGGCGGTAAATCGCCTACCATAGTGGATGAGACTGCTAATGTGGAAACAGCCGCTCGTAGAGTTGCCTGGGGAAAATACCTTAACAATGGGCAGATCTGTATAGCGCCTGATTACCTCTATGTGCACAAAAAGGTAAAAGACAAGTTTGTAGCAGAAGTACAGAAAAATATTCAGGACTTCTACACAGAGGATGCTTCCAAAGAAAGTTCTTATGCGAGAATGGTTAACGGTCGTCATTACGAGCGGGTAAAAAGCTATGTAGCAGACGCTGTGGAAAAAGGGGCTACTGTGCATGCAGGGAATACCTTTGATGATAGTCAAAACTACATCGCCCCCACCATACTTACAGATGTGCCTCAGGATTCTGAAGTGATGAAGCATGAGATCTTTGGTCCCGTAATGCCCGTGCATGAATATGAAGACCTGGACCATGTCATTGAAAAGGTGAATGAAAAAGAGAAGCCCCTGGCCCTGTATATCTACAGTAAGAACCAGAGTAACATAGACCACGTGCTTAATAATACCCGTGCAGGTGGAAGTTGTATAAACCA
>JBCCLI010000320.1:0-7831 GCA_039026975.1 Bacteroidota bacterium
AGAGAAGATGATGGCGGAGAAAGAGAAGGTACCGGATCTGGTGTTATTATCTCAACAGATGGCTATATAGTCACTAATAATCATGTGGTGGAAGACGCCGCTAAGGTTACGGTAACCTTATTTGACAATAGAGACTACCAGGCACAAATCATAGGAACAGATCCCTCTACTGATCTCGCATTAATAAAAATAGCTGAGGCTGATCTGCCCTTCCTGACCATGGAAGATTCAGATGACGTGCGTGTAGGTCAGTGGGTATTAGCTATAGGGAATCCCTTTAACCTGAACTCTACCGTAACAGCAGGGATTGTATCCGCTAAAGGAAGAAACATTAATATTCTACGTAGAAAGTCAGATTTCCCCATAGAGTCCTTTATTCAGACAGACGCCGTAGTAAATCCTGGTAACAGTGGAGGAGCGCTGGTGAATCTGGACGGAGAACTGGTAGGCATAAATACAGCCATAGCTAGTCCTACAGGTAGTTATGCCGGATATGCCTTTGCAGTACCTTCTAATATAGCTTCTAAAGTCATTAAGGACCTGCTTGACTACGGTCTGGTACAAAGAGGATTTATAGGAGCCATTATTAGAGAGGTAAATGGAGAATTTGCCAGAGATAACGACTTAAATATTACTAGTGGGGTGTACATAGATAGCTTGGTGTCTAATAGTGCAGCCAAAGAAGCAGGGGTAGAAGTAGGGGATGTGATCACACATGTGGATGGAATAGCCGTTAAAAGTTCTCCTGAGTTACTGGAGATGATAGGAAGACACAGACCTGGAGATAGAATGGGCTTGACAGTCAACAGAAACGGTAGACCTATGGAGTTCAGTCTAGTATTGAAAAACAGAGATGGGAACACAGACATAGTAGAGAAAGAAGCGGAAGAAGTGATGATGTCCAAGCTGGGGATTTCTGTAAGTCCCTTAGATGAGGAAGAAATGGAAGAGTATGGAGTAACAGGAGGGGTTAAGATAAATGCTGTTAGGTCTGGCATTATCAGAGATAATACTGACATAGAGGAGGGATTTGTGATTACCCATGTAAATGAAAAGTCTGTAGACACAGAGGAGGAACTCATGGAAGTCCTTCAAAAAGCTGAGAGTGATAAGAGAGGGGTCATGATAGAGGGGGTTTACCCTGATAGTCAAAGAAAATATTACTATGCTTTCGGCTTTGATGAGTAGTTAGGAAATAACATAATACTTGACTAATCTATATTTAGGGCGCATTTTTGCGTCCTAATTTTTTATTACACTAAATCACATGGAACGCACAAGTATTAAAGAACTCTTGACAACAGAACCTGCCAAACAATCCGTGACAGTGGATGGGTGGGTACGGACCTTCCGTGCCAAACGTTTCATCTCTATGAATGATGGATCTGGAATGGATAATCTTCAGGTAGTGGTGGATTTTGAGCAGTTGGATGAGGAACTGTTGAAAAGAATCAATACAGGTGCATGTATACGTGTACAGGGGAAGCTAGTTCCTTCTAGCGGATCTGGCCAAGCTGTGGAGGTATTAGCAGAAAGCGTAGAAATCCTCGGAGATTCTGATCCTGGAGAATATCCTATTCAGCCTAAAAAGCAGAGTATGGAGTACCTGCGTAGTAAAGCACATCTCAGGCTACGTACTAACACCTTTTCAGCGGTATTTAGGATCAGGCATGGATTGGCTTATGCCATTCATCACTATTTTCATCAGAAAGGATATTACTGGTTACATACGCCCATCATTACGGGAAGTGATGCAGAAGGAGCAGGAGAAATGTTCAGGGTAAGTACCTTACCGCCTATGTCTCCTCCCCTGACAGAGGAAGGAGGGGTAGACTGGAAGCAAGATTTCTTTGGGAAGGAAACTAATCTTACTGTCTCAGGTCAGCTAGAGGCTGAAGTGGGTGCCTTAGCGCTAGGAAAGGTATATACGTTTGGGCCTACCTTCAGGGCAGAAAATTCAAACACTAAGCGGCACCTGGCAGAGTTCTGGATGATAGAACCGGAAGTAGCTTTTGCTGATATTCAGGATAATATGGATATAGCAGAGGACTTCATGAAGTACGTGATTAGATTTGTCCTGGAAACCTACCCTAAGGAGCTTCAGTTTCTACATGATCGTATAGAAAAGGAGGAACAGAACATGAAGAAAGAAGATCGTAGGCCTATGCCACTGCTGGACACCTTACAGTTTGTGTTGGAGAATGAATTTGAAAGAATTACCTACACAGAAGCCATAGATATTCTCAAAAACTCTAAGCCTTACAAAAAGAAGAGGTTCCAGTTCCCCGTGGAGTGGGGAGGTGATCTTCAGTCTGAGCATGAACGCTACTTAGTAGAGAAGCACTTTAAGAAGCCCGTTATTGTTCGTGATTATCCTAAGGGCATTAAGGCCTTTTACATGAAAATGAATGATGATGATCAGACGGTAGCTGCTATGGACATCTTATTCCCAGGAATAGGAGAAGTAGTAGGAGGCTCCCAACGGGAAGATAGGCTAGGGGTGTTAAAGAGTAGAATGGCTGAGATGGATATCCCGGAGGAGGAACTTGCCTGGTACCTGGATCTGCGGAAGTTTGGATCAGCGCCTCATAGTGGGTTCGGGATGGGCTTTGAGCGAATGATGCTATTCATCACAGGTATGGCAAACATAAGAGATGTTATTCTCTTTCCTCGTACCCCTCAGAATGCGGAGTTCTAAAAACTGATTTTGCTAAGGGCATCAGCTACAGTAAAGGTTGAGCCCCCTATGAATATTAAAGCATCCTTAGCTGCCTGGGATATACACTGTTCCCAGGCAGTTTCTATATCTGGCATAGCCTCTCCTCTCAAGCCTGCTTGAAGGGCTTTTTCCTGGAGGATATCCGTTTCTAATCCCCTGGGAACCTCCGGCCGAACCCAGAAATAGTTAGCTCCCTTAGGGAGAATATTCAGAATATTCTCATGCTGCTTATCTTTTACCATTCCCCATATGACCCATAGCTCCCCAACACCCATATGGCTGATTTGCTGAAATATGGCTTGTACTCCCGCCTCATTATGGCCCACATCACAGTAGGTGAGGGGAGAGGATTGGAGCATCTCCATTCTCCCTTTAATTCCAGTATTTAAGCTAACACTGTTAAGTCCACTTATTATATACTTTTGTTCTATAGGCCAGTTCATCTTCTTAAGCACATCCAGACTGGTAAGGGCAGTGATGAGGTTAGGTTGTTGATAGGTGCCTACTAAATCTATGGTGAAGCGCAAGGAAGTGCCAGGATCTTTCTGTTTCCGAAGAATTAGCTCTTGCCCTGTCGCATGTATCTGGCTATTCTCCAGTATGTATGCTTGATCGGCAAAGATGATAGGACTGCCCTTCTCCTGGGATTTAGCTAGAAATACTGGCTTAGATTCAGGATGAGATTCTCCTATAACTATGGGTACTTTTTCTTTTATGATACCTGCTTTTTCTCCGGCTATCTCTGTAAGAGTTTCTCCTAACATAGCTTGATGATCATAAGAGATATTAGTGATGACGGATAAGGCTGGCAGGAGAATGTTGGTAGAGTCTAGCCTTCCCCCAAGGCCTACTTCTACCACAGCTACCTCTACCTTCTGTCTGGCAAACTCATGGAAAGCCATGGCTACCGTTAGTTCAAAAAAGCTAGGCTGAATTTCCTCAATAAGGGCTTGATGATTATTCACAAATTGGATGACCTGCTCTTCCGGTAGTTGCTTACCATTTACCCTCATGCGTTCTGTGAAGCTTACTAAATGAGGAGAAGTATATAGTCCAACTTTATAGCCCGCCTCCATCAAGACACTGCAAAGCATAGAAGAAACAGAACCTTTTCCATTAGTTCCCCCTATGTGTATGGCCTTGAAATGTTTCTGAGGATTGCCTAAAGCTTCACAGAGCTGTAAGGTATTAGCTAGCCCTTTTTTAAAGGCGGAAGCACCCTGACGCTGATACATAGGTAGCAGAGAATACAAGTAGGAAAGGGTATCAGAGAAGCTGGTAAATGGCATAGAAGGTTGAGACTTACTTAAGGACCAATACTACGGAAAATTCTGAAAGGAAAATTACACAGGTCTTCTAAACTTGTTCTGAGTAGGTAAGAAAGTATTACTTTATGATAAGCTATCCAGTTCCCTGTATACCAAGCCATACCTATTCTCGTTATGAGAAGGGGAGTGTTAAATGATTCTGATTTTGGAATTATTTGAGATTGGGTCATATCTCGGTAAAAATTGATATTCTCCTTAATTTACCTTGGTTGCTTGACAGTTATGTGTATCCCTGTATGATCAAGAAGTGTCAGCTACTTACCTCAAACCTATTACTATGAGACGGTCTATCTGCATCGGACTATTTCTATTTCTCATTTCCGCTATTTATGCTAGTAATGATCCCATTCCACGCGCAGGTGCCCGGGCACTCAGCCTTGGAAATGCCTATGTAGGGGTAAGAAGTGATTACTGGAGTTTATATTATAATCCTGCTAGCATAGCTACTATCAGTGGACTAGGAATGGGCGCCTATGTGGAGCAAAGATTTTTGTTGGAAGAACTGAATTACGGGAGTGCAGGGGTAGTGATTCCCATTTTTGAACGTCAGGCTGTAGGCTTAGAGGCCAGTTCATTTGGCTTTTCAGCATATAGAGAAAGTAGAGCAGCCTTGAGTTATGGGATTTCCTTCCTGAATAATTTCAGCATAGGGGCCAAAGTAAATTATGCTACCCTTGATATATCTGAGCAGGGAAGTACAGAAGCTATTTATGTAGATGTAGGAGTTAATACTGCTCTTAGTGATGAGCTGAGTTTGGGGTTTGCCGCTTATAATGTTAACCAAGCCCAAATAGAAACAGCTACTGGATTTAAGGAGGATATTCCTACAGTGTTTTCTGCAGGTCTGGCATTTACGCCTAATGAAAAGGTGTTATTAGTAGCAGATCTTCAGAAGGATATAGATCATCCTATTTCTTTTAGAGGAGGAATAGAATATGCCTTTGCAAGTGTATTGATGGCTAGGGTAGGGGTAAGCAATGAACCCTTAACAGCCAGTGGAGGGGTAGGCGTAAACCATAATGGACTCAACCTAGACTTCGCGGTATCCTATCAAAAAGAGCTAGGCTATACCCCTCATGTATCACTTAGCTATACCTTCGGCCAGCAAGGAGAATGATCCTACCTCTATGAAAGCATATCTCTCACAATTCAGATTCTTTTGGGTGCTAGGGTCTCTACTCATGTGGGGGGTAAGCCTCCTTTCACAGGTGGACACCATCCAGACAGAGGATCTCATTTCCAATCACGATATGCTGACAGATCAGCAGATAGAAGACCTAATAACCAACCTGGAAGTAGATGAGCAGGTAGACTATACCATCTTTACAGATAGGCTAAATGACCTGAAGAGAAGGCCTGTTAACCTGAATACAGCTACCCGGGAGGACTTACAGCAGTTGCCGGGAATGACAGACCTGAAGATCCTTAAGTTTGAGGACTACAGGGCCAAGTTTGGGAGACTCACTTCCCTATATGAGCTGCAGGCCATCCCTGGTTTCTCCTTAGAACTGATTCAGCAGATTAGGCCCTACTGTACAGTGAAGGAAGCTGGACCTACGGATATAAGTCCTGGTGTCAGACATCCTTCTGGCCCCAGCCTGGATGAAATATTCTCCGGTCTTAAGACAGAATTTACTCAGCGTTTTGTCATAATACCGGAAGAACAACTCGGCTTTACGGATCCTGATACTACCTTCATTCCTATCATAGGCGTGGAAGGAGATACCCTGGATACCCGAGAAGAACTAAGTACCCGTTACGTAGGGTCCCCATGGCGTTCCTATTCCAGACTCAGGATGAGATATGCCAAAAATGTAAGTATGGCTCTTACGGGAGAAAAAGATCCTGGAGAGGAATTTAGGTGGTCGCCGGAAGAACAGTATTATGGCTATGATTTTTTGTCAGGCCATGTGGCTATCCAAAACTTTGGGAACCTGAAAAGCCTGGTAGTGGGGGATTACAACCTGCAGGTGGGGCAAGGGCTGGTCTTATCTAAAGGCTTGGGCTTTGGGAAAGGAGCAGAAGTGATCAGCACCCTCAAACAGCCCAACTTAGGGATCAGACCTTATGCCTCTGTTAATGAGAATCAATTTCTGCGTGGTGCGGCTACTACGGTTGCCTTTGGAGATATATACATAACTGGCTTTTACTCTACGCTCAAGCGAGATGCTTCAGTCCAACTCAATGATACCCTGTTTGAGAGTATAGAAGCTGTTAATAATCTCCAGACTAGCGGTTTCCATCGGACTCCCAATGAGTTGGCGAGCAGGAGAGCCGTTGATGAAAACATGTATGGGGGTAGGCTGGAATATAAGCGAAATACCTTCCAGGTGGGAGCTACCCACTATGTGCAGCAGTTTGGTGCACCCTTACAGCCGGGAACAAGAGACTACCAGCAGTTTGATTTTAGCGGAGATGAGAATTACGTAAGTGGGATAGACTTCGACTTTCTGCTAAATAATGTAAATTTCTTTGGGGAGGTAGCTCGTTCCAAGTCAGGTGGTTTTGGAGGCGTTGTTGGCCTTATGAGTAGCCTGTCTCCTAAGCTGGATGTAGGGCTCCACCTTAGACATTTTGATAGAGACTTTCACTCTAATAGAGCTTTTACCTTTGCAGAAAGACCCACCGTAGTACAGGGGGAGCAGGGATTATACTTAGGGGTTAAGCTTAAACTGAGCCCTAAGTGGAGCATGAGTACCTACTTTGATCAGTATTCCTTCACTGGCAGTACCTTCAGAGCCTCTTTTCCTTCTCAGGGGCATGAATATCTGGCGCAGATAGAGTATAAGCCTAAGCGAGGCACCCTAGCATATGTGCGCTTTCGGTCAGATAATCGCGAAAGAAATGCCAGTATTTTTCCGGAAGGGCAGCGACTGGATTTCCTGGTTCCCACCCAGAAAAACCAACTTAGGGTTCACTTCCAGTCTAGGCTGACTCGCAGCCTGGAAATCAAGTCAAGAGCGGAATTTTCTGTCTTCACTAAAGAAGGGGAAGATACACACAGAGGGATGCTAGTTTATCAAGATATATCTTGGAGATGGGGCTTTAAGCTCAAACTTACGGCTAGGTATGCCATCTTTGATGCGCCTAACTTTGAGGCTCGTATATACGCCTATGAGAATGACATATTGGGCTTCTTCTCTATCCCTCCTTACTTCAATACCGGAAGAAGGTATTACGGTATCCTCAACTACAAAGCCACTCGAAACATAGAGTTTTGGGTACGCTGGGCCCAGAGCCGCTTCCATGAACAAGCGTCTGTAGGCTCTGGCCTCAACCGCATAGAGGGAAACACCCAGTCAGAGCTGAAGCTACAGGTGAGGGTTAAGTTTTAGGGGGATAGCTCCATGGGAGGGGAAACTAGGTAGATCAGTTCCAGAGATTATAAAAGCCTCCTAGAGGCGACACCAACCAGGAATGTTAGATTACGCCCTTACAAGGCTTAGATTAGATGTGGGGTATTATAAGATCTTAGCCATACGTGCTTTATCTATTCTTAAGAAGAGCGAATGATGGGATATAACACAGAGTGTTCAAAATTGATATTGAAAATGTTAACCTGTGTGTTAATCCTTTCGGTGGAAGGCCTAAGCTGTCAGCTTAATGATAGGCGTGCAACTGGAAAGGCCTTACCTACTTCTCTTCCAATTGAGGATTCAGTTTCCGCTGAATCTACTCTGAAGGATAGTCTTCAAAAAGATGAGCTCTCGGATTTAGCCTTCAAGTCTTTATTTATCCCTGATTCAACTATCAATAGCAAGTTAATGCTAGAGAATCCTAATAC
>JBCCLI010000321.1:0-7722 GCA_039026975.1 Bacteroidota bacterium
CTCTTATTTAAGAAATCTTGCTGAGCCTGGGTTTCATAGGACCCATCAAGTAGGTCTAGTAGTGCGTCCTTTACCCCACTCTCATCAGTAGCAGAAATCTGGAGAAAATTGTAAGGGGTATTCCCATTTAAGGCGTCTATCCTGGTATTGTAAAAAAAGGCTGAAAGCCCTGCAAATATGTATAGATCCCAATTATCAATGGAGGACTGGGTAAAGACTCTATTTAGATTCAGCTTGAACAAAAGGTTAGCCTCATAATACTGCATCTTATAGTTTAGGTAAAGGGGGCTGATAGCATTTCCTGCAGTATCTACATACGTGGCTTGTACATCATTCACTCCATTCCAGGCAGTATTCCCTATATACCCAAGGGTAGGAGTAGTTTCTAACCCAAAACTCTGGCCAGTGTACAAGTGCAGCCTGACATCTAGCACGCTATTAATGCTTTTTTGGCCAAACACTCCTATTTGTAGTCCCTTCAACTGGGAAGAAACATCTCCTTGTACTATACCAGAACCTGCAGAGAGCCCTACCACCCACCTTTCTTCCCTATCTTTTTCTACCCCATAGTATTGGGCTGTGGCAGTATAAGAAACGGTCAACAGGATATAGGAGAGCAAAATGAGGTGTACATATTTCATCTTTGAAATACCTTTTGGGCCAAGTAGGAAAGGGATATCAGTAGATAATTAGGACTAAGCCTTTTCTTCTTTCTAATAGAACGGTCAGTCGGGCAGGATGTGTATGTAAAAAAGGCCCGCAGTAAGCTGCAGGCCTAAATATACGATAATATTGGTCATTTTTATTCAGAGGCGCTACCTGATTCAGGTATCTTAACCCCTAACTCATCCATAATGGCCTTAGTCATATCATTTTCCTCTGGCCCATGCAGAACGATAGACATCCCAGAACCATCCGTAGTATTGAGGATATAAGCAAAGCCATTAGCATCAGCTATTTTCTTGATGGCTGCCCCTACTTTCTCAGTAATTGGCGTCATGAGTTCCTGCCGCTTTATCATGGCTTGCTGAGAAGCTGTAGCTCTCTCTTGCTGAATTTCCTGCTGAAGCTTTTGTAATTCTCCTTCTAATGGTTGCAGGGCCTCTGCAGTAGCTCCTCCCTGCGCCTTCTCTTGGTACTCCTGTACCTTAGTACGGGCATAGTCTTCCTTAATTTTCAGTTTCTCTCCCAACTTAGCCTCATAGGTGTTTACTTGCTCCTGCATGGACTTAGTCTCAGGCATGTAAGCAAGGATAAGCTCAATATTAGCATGTCCTATTTTCTGCGCCTGCACTTGGCTGAATAGGCCCACAACTAATAACGTTTTGATTAATATGGATATAGCTTTCATATTTCTTGGTTTATTGTCCTTCTGGTAGTTTAATTCCTAGTTTAGCCATCAAGGCTGAGGTAATGTTATCTCCATCTGGTCCGTTTAAGATGACAGAGGTGCCCGCCCCATCCATGGCATTGAGAACATAAGTGTAGCCTTTCTCCGTGGCTAGTTCTGTTATTTTTGACTGGACCTTCTCAGCTATAGGTCCCATAAGCTCCTGCCTTTTTAACACCAGCTTATTCTCAGATTCAGTGGCATACTTTTGCACTTCTTCTCCTAGCTTTTGGAGTTCCTCTTGCATAGGTTTTACTTGAGCTTCTGTGAGATTCTCTCTCTCTGCCCTTTCTGCAAATTCCTGATATTTCTGTTGAAATAACTCTTCCTTACTTCTTAGGGCTTCAGCGTACTTTTTCTGATAGGTTTGTAAGGTCTGCTCCATGCTTTCAGTCTCGGACATATTAGCCAACACTACCGGCAGGTTTACATACCCTATTTTTTGCTGCGCCAAAGCATTACTCATGACTATCCCTGAAAAGGCAAGAATAGCGAGCACATTTCTAAAGTTCATACATTGAAGTTAAAGCGTGAATATTCATTCGCGCACAAAAATAAGAAAAAAGATTGCTAATTTTCTTTTTCCTGATTGTGACGTTACTTAAAATTTTGTTAACGTTTGACAGCTTGCAGCTATTCCGTTAACACTTTGGGCTGGCTGTTTTATTTGTGAGAAGGAGAGATCCACTTCTGTACTCCACTATTTACTTCTGGGGGAAGCTGTTACAAGAAGTATTCATGATAACGGATTCTCTCCTGAACAGTAAGGAAGGGAGCCCAAGACTGAGCTCCCAATCTCCACAGTTTATCTTCCTGTATCTTCCTGATAAATACCTAGTTCTTCCAGAACGAGATCACTCAGGTTGTATGTTGCATTTGTGTAAAGCCAGGTTACTTCTCCGGACTTATCAAACACGTAATCATATTTCTTACGCTTGGCTACCGTTTCTACTGCCTTAAAAACTTTCTCCTGAAGTGGGTTTACCTTACTTTCCTGTAACTCGAATAATTCTCCACTATATCCAAACTTCTTCTCTCTATATTCTTTAGCTTCTCTTTCAGCAGCAAAGATAGCATCCTGCCTTTCCCTCTTAGTGTCCTCTGTCATGAGTACTTCACCGGCTGTATACTCACTATACATTTGCTCAATAGATCTATATTTCTCTTCTAGTTCTTCCTGCCATTTTTGAGAAATCCTATCAATCTCATCCTGGGCTGCTTGATACTCGGGAATTTGGCCCATGATAAACTCTGAGTCTATATAGGCTATGCGCTGGGCATAACTTAATGTAATTCCTCCCAGTACCAGGGCTAGTATTAAGGTCAATTTTTTCATAAAGGTTACTATTAAATACTTCCTCCTCTATACATACTCCTTTCAAGCCATAAATATACACCACAGGAAAACATAACTAACACAGTTATACATAAATGTATCACACCTGGGCTTTTCCTGCTTATTCTCTAAAGTATTAAAGCATTAGAATTGTTGACCAATGATAAAGTGGAACTGGCTTCCAGAAGGCGTATTATCTCCCGGCGCATTCTGTGGATTTCTATCATATCCATACGCCCAGTCTAGTCCTAAGAGCCCCACCATGGGGAGCATAACACGTACCCCTACTCCCAGTGATCTTTTCACATCAAAGGGATTATAGTCTCGGAAGGTTGCGTAGCCATTACCTGCTTCTGCAAAGGCAGCGACCCACACAGGGGCTGACTGATTAAGGGTAAGAGGCTGACGAAGCTCCAGAATCATCCTATTATAGATAGGGAAGTTATCCCCATTATTATTCAGAGACTGGTCAGGATATCCTCTGAGGGCTACCAGTTCCAGGCCTGATAATGCCCCAAAGTTATTAGCTAGCAGTCCTGCTCCTCCTAAGGTAAAGCGCTCAAAGGGTGATATAGCCAGGTCTCTGTTATACCTTCCCAAGTAGCCTGCCTCCACCTTAGCGCTCACAACCATATTACCTACAATGTTCCAGAACCAGTTAGAGTTAAAACGCCACTTATGATACTCGAGAAACTTAAATCTTTCTGCATCAGTGGTAAAGCTATTTACCCTGTCCCTGTTGAAGAGAGAATAGGGAGGTGTGGCTTCCACTGAGAATGAAAGGATAGATCCGCTCCTAGGGTATATAGGCGCATCTACACTGGAGCGTTCAAATGACTGCTTTAGGGTGATGATATTGATGAAGGCATTATCTTCTCCTACAAATCCTGGGAAGAAACCGGATGGGTTCTGAATATCATAGTACTTATACCCTATAGAAGTGAAGGAACGGAAGAAGTCATCAGGGAACTTTAGTCTCCTACCAAAATCTACTGAGGTATTAAAGATGCTATTTCTGAATCTTTCAGAGTTAGTGAAGAATCCCCCGTTCTGGAAGACTAGCTGAGATACATTTACCCCAAGTGAATTAGGTTTCTTTCCTCCTAGCCATGGCTCCAGGAAGGAAGCCGAAATATTCCTGAATCCTACCCCATTCATCTGGAAAGAAAGGCTTAGCCTCTGTCCATCACCTGAAGGAACGGGTCTCCAGGCTCCCGGATCAAATATTCTTTTTGCCGCAAAGTTATTGAAGGCTAGCTGTACTGTTCCTACAAATCCACCTGCAATGACATTACCGTTAATATCTCTCACTCGGCCTCCCCAGCCTCCCTGAAGCTGCAGCTGGTCTGATGGCTTCTCTGTAACGGAGTATTTTATATCTACTGTTCCTGTGCTTTGGTTAGGGATAGGGGCTATACCCAGATTTTCCTGGTCAAAGTAGTTTAAGGCCAGGATTTCTCGCTGGCTTCTAATGATGTCAGCCCTACTAAATTTTTGTCCAGGGGCGGTCCTGAGTTCTCTCAAGATGACATTATCAGCGGTCTTAGTATTTCCTTCTACTATGACCCTCCTTACGGTAGCCTGGGGTCCTTCCTGCATCCTGAGTTCCAGGTCTATGGAATCCCCTGCTACCCTTACCTCTACCGGCTGAACGTTAAAGAACAGGTAACCATTATCTACATATAGAGAACTTACATCTCCACTGTTGGGATCTCCTGTCAAACGCTGGTTTAGTTTCTCCAGGTCATAGATATCCCCTTTCTCTATTCCCAGTACCTGACTAAGGATTTCGGAGTTATATTTTAGGTTTCCTGACCAGTTAATATCCCTGTGATAATATTTGGTCCCCTCATACATATTCAGCTCAAGGGTAACAAATTTATCCCCATCAGAATAGAGTGTATCTGATTCTAATTCTGCATCTCTAAATCCTAGGCTATTATATTCTGCGAGCAGGCCTGCTTTAGCCTCTCTATAAGTCTTGGGCACATATTTTGAACGCTGCCAGAATTTGAGGCCATTCTTTACGTGAATTTTCTTCAGCTTTTTAATGACCTTTTGATCTGTGAGAGCTTCGTTATTATTGACAATGATTTGGTCAATTTTAACCTTATTCCCTCTGTCAACAATGATTTTTACGGCCACTCCATTTTTGAGGACTTTGTCTGGGTCAGAGTTGATAGTTACGGAGGTGTTATAGAAGCCCTTTTCAACGTAGAAATTTCTGATGATCCTTTTGGCAGATTGCTGCTTGGAGTCAGTGAGAATAGTCCCTCTTATGAAGTTGATCTTTTCTCTGAGGTCATCTGCCTGGGACTTGGAAATCCCTTCAAAGGAAAACTGAGCTATTCTGGGTCTTTCAGTTACTTCAATAACCAGGGAGATGGTTTGCTCATTTATGTTAGAATACCTTACCCTAACATCAGAGAAGATATTCTCTTTCCACAATCTCTTAATGATATCTGAAATTTCCTGACCGGGAATCTGTACTACATCACCTACAGCTACCCCTGAGACAGCGATGATAGCATTTTTATCACTATATTCTGCCCCTTCTACCTGAATATCAGCGACAATATATTTCTTGGGGTCCTTGGCATTAAACTGTGCCTGAGACTGTATGGTAATGAATATCCCCAGGAGGAGGAACACAAAATTTCTCATGAATCTACTTTCTGTATTTGTTCGCTGACTTTACCGAAGCGCCTCTCTCTTTTCTGGAAATCAAGAATAGCTTCAAACAAATCTTCCCTTCTGAAATCAGGCCAGTACTTACGGGTAATAAACAGTTCTGAATAAGCTATCTCCCACAAGAGAAAATTACTTACCCTAAGTTCTCCAGACGTTCTGATCAGTAACTCCGGATCTGGCATTTCAGCAGTACTGAGAGCCTTACTCACGGTTTGCTCATCTATGTCTTCCGGTTTGATCTTACCATCCTGCACTTCTCCAGCTAACCTACGCATAGCTGAGATTAAATCTGAGCGTGCGCCATAACTAAGTGCCAGGGTAAGTGTCATCCGCTGGCCATTACTGGTAAGGTCTATTGCTTCCTGCAACTCTCTTCTGCAACGTTTAGGTAGTTGCTCTAGGTTGCCTATAGCCTTTAATCTAATATCATTTTTTAGGAGCGTGGCGGTTTCTTTTCGGATAGATTCTACTAAAAGTGCCATTAATGCTTCTACCTCTGCCCTGGGCCTTCTCCAGTTTTCTGTAGAAAATGCAAAGAGGGTTAGATAATCTATCCCTAGTTCTGCCGCTCCTTCAGTTGTATCTCTTACCGCAGTAATAGCAGATTTATGTCCGAAGACTCTGATATTACCTTTCTGTCTGGCCCAGCGCCCATTTCCATCCATGATTATGGCTATGTGCCGAGGGAGGTTGTTGAAGTTAATTTGATCTCTGGTGCTCATTTAAGTAGCTAAGGGAGTCTACACTGATAGCTGCCTTTCTGGCCTGACCTAGTGTGCATTAACTCGTAAGAGAGACAAAATTAAGAAAATGATATATCATGGACAAAGAACCTGTCATCCCTGTGAAGTGAAGGAAGCCCTACCTCTGAAAAGATATACCGTAAACTGACTCAAAATCAGTTTACGGTACAAGTAAATGGAATACTTTAACGTAACTTTAACTACCTAAAAAGAAGGGCATTTTACCCAGTCTATCACGTAGGAGACGGTGATGGCTGTGAATATATACCAGTCCGTTTGTGCCCTGTCCCCTCTTATCCCATTAATGGCTGCGGCCCCGTCAGGAAATTCAGCCAGATCTATTCTATCAGACAGGAGGGCAGCTGTTGGGTTTTGCGCCCTGAGGTCATCCAGATTAGGATATAAATGGCTTACGTCATCTAAATAATCAGTAAACGTTTTTCTGAACCCTGTTTCAAAGGCTACATCTATATTTCTGGTGACTTTCACCCTGACACCTGCTCCCATGGGGATGGAAATTTGGGTAAGATTATATGGTTCATCATAAATGTTGTTAGGATCAGGAAGAAATTGTCCTTCCGTACCTAGTGGTTGGAGTTCTATCCATTCCCCATCAAGCTGTGCCTGAGGGTTGAAGGAGAATATAGAGATGCCCCCAAAAATGTAAGGGGTATATTTAGGTCTGTAGTAAAAACTCCTCTCATTAGGAATAAAGTCAAAAACTAGTTGACCACTAAATTCAGTGATAGAGGAACGGAAACTTAAATTTCTTCTTCTTCTGGCTTCATTATTGGAATTTTCGTCAGAAGCACCTGTCCATCCTTGGAAAAAGGAAAGCCTAGCAGTCATAAAGGGGTTAAATCTATATCCCCCCCAGACAGAAAGCCCTGGCTTAGTGAACTTTAAGGTGAAATCATCATCTAAATCACCGAGATAGTGGGTCACACCCGTACCTACTCCCACGGAGAAGTAGCCATTTCTAAACTGAGCGTAGGTCTCATTCGAAAGAAATAGACCTAGGACTAGGAGACAAAATAACTTGAATGCCTTCATCAGGAACACTTGTATTGTTAAAGGATTATAGGTCGAGTAAATGTCCTGCGATAGATAGTTGTTTTAAGTACAACAAATGACAAGCGGAATTCCCTAGTGGGAATGCCCTAAAAATCAAATATGGGCGTAGTGAATACACATAACGACTGATGCGCTCCAAAAATTACTATGCTTAACCGATTTCATACTATCTGAACTAATGCTCCATTTACTGTGCCAATCTAGGCGAAACCCTATTTTTTTTCAACTCAGATTTCAACAAATTTCAACAAAGCTTAATATCCAAAAGCTATCAATAACGACAAATCGTCTTACTTACTATTCTCCAGACTTTTCAAAACTTATTCCTGATTATCAGCCTGATAAACCAGCTTACCCCTAACTATTTCTATTATCTCTCCCCCACATCAAACTCCTTCTCAGGTTATCAACGTACTTAGTCTTTGACATCCTGAGTAGGGATACGGTAAATGCTGCTTTACGCACGGCAATAGAAGTCTTAGCCTTCA
>JBCCLI010000322.1:0-7703 GCA_039026975.1 Bacteroidota bacterium
AGAAGATCAAGCCGTGCTCGTAAGGGTACACTCTACAGGGATAAATGGTAGCCTGGAAGAATTTCATTCTTTGAAGAATGGGAAAAGCATTCATCAGGTGCTACAAATGCTGGGAGGCGCTTCTGCTGGGGTAGTCCTCTATATGAATCCTGATAAAGGCATCAGGCAGTTAGCCATGGGTACCAATAAAGGAATATCTACTGTCATGGATGAAAGGGACTATGGGGTGGGTGCCCAGATCCTGAAAGACTTAAACATCAACAAAATTAAGCTCCTTACCAATAATCCCATCAAAAGAGTAGGTATCATTGGTTATGGATTAGAAATAGTGGAGAATATTCCTATTTCCAGCTTTCAGGCTGTAGTGGATTAGGGATGGTAAATCCACAGATCCTTCTGTCCTAATGCAGCTGCCAGTTTTGCTGCTACATATTCCACCTCACTTCTATTACTATTTTCATACAGAGAAACCCTATATAGCTGTTTAGGGCTAGCCACCCTTAGGACGGTAGGCGTAAACCCTTTTAACACCATTTCCTCTGCAAATCTGGTAGCATCAGCTAAGCTGGAAGAGCTGTTAGCTATTAAATAATAGGTGGAAGCAGTAGCCATTTGCGTATTGAAGTCCCCTCCCCTACTGACAGGATTAGGCATGGGGGTAGGAGCAGGAATAAATGTCTGCCGAGCTTCCGGCTGGTCCAGGTAGGCCATAGGGTTATTAGGTGAGGGAAAGGTACTGGTTAAGGGCTGTGCACTTCTAGTAACGTAGGGATACTGCCCTTTTCTCACATATGCATCAGGGATACCTGAGGGCTGTGGAGCTGGCACCTCAAACTCTGATGAGGGTGTGTACCTTCCTGTAGTAGGTGAAAACCCTTGCGCTGGGCTTCTGCTTACCCCTACCTGCCTACGTTCAGCAAATCCAGGATTTACCTGCACACCGCTGTAAGAGGCATATATCCAGCTTCCTCCGTCCTTCCCATTCCGTTTGAGCATTTTAGCGTAATCTTCAGTCTCTTGCCTATTCTGAGAAAAGAAGACATATACGCGAAAATGTCCAAATGGATTTTCAGGCTGGAGAATCCCGGTTTCAAACCCTCTATCACTCAGGGCAAGGGAAGACTCCCAAGCACGCTCATAGGTATCAAAACTGCCCATAATAAGGTAGTAGGTGGGGACGCCATTCACTGAAGAAGTGGAAGGACTAGCTACCTGGGGAGTAGCTACCTGGGGGGTTACGGTAGGAAAATCTCCTCCCCTGGTGAACATATCAGGTATTTCAAACACCCATAGCCTTTCTTCAAACCTTGGCTGTGTATATCTGGCAAATCGCTGAACCTCAGATTGTGTATTATTCTTGTAAATAGAGACTCTGTATATACTACTACCCTGAAGCGGATTTAGAATTTCTACATTGTACCCATACCCTCTCATATTAGCAGCGAATACGTTTGCACGCTCAAAAGAATTGAAACTTCCCGCTATCAAATGGTAGATAGGCGGGGCTTCATCTTCAATGGAAATAGGGTTTGTGGCCTTTACTGAATGCGTGAAAAGTAACAGGAGCGTAAAGGTGAATGTTAGGGGATAAATGATGTACTTAGGCATTGTCCTAGGTTAATTAGGCTATTACAACCTTCCCAATTATACTGAATTCTGATTAATAAGTTATACAAATCAGTGAATTTCAGCACAATTTAAAATATTCCAGCCTAACGTTCTTCCAATTGTTCGTAAATCCAACCTGTTTGTTTTCCTAATTTTTTAAGCTTGCCATTATAGGTCTTAACCTGCTCTATAGAGGCAGAGCGATAGATGGAAACACGGTAATTCAAGGTAGAGCTAACCTTAGGATACAGTACAATTGGGCTGTAGCCTTCTTTCTCCAATGACTTAGCAAAGTCTATGGCTGCTCCTTGGGTACCAAAGCTTCCTGCAATTAGGTGATAATACTTTATGATGGGTGCGCGTTCCTCGGAAAGCTCTTCTAGCCCTCTGGATTGTCCCAGGTAGGCAGTGTCTAGTTCCGAGAGGGAAGTGGTGGAAAGAGAGGACTCATCAAAACTACGAGCCACATTTCCAGAGGTATTTCTTTCTGTAGGTCCTCCTCTGAGTACGCCTTCATTCCTGGTTACAGGAACTTCTTTCTCAGCATATGTAGAGGTTGGGGCATTTTCTGCCAACAATTCCCTGTTTTCAGGTACAGGCTTTCTGGCAGGTTGAACAGTTTGTTTTTCCTGGACTGGCGGAGTAGCTAGCCCTACATTTTCTAATTGTTGGGCTTCCCCTCCCTGGGGCTCCGTAATTCCCCTGAACTCGGTAGTCAGGTCTGGGCTATCCGTAGACTCCTCAGAAGCATCTGGAGAGGGTGAAGCATCTGTCATAAGTTCTTCCGGACTGGGCTGAAGGTTATCCCTGCTTACGAGGGTAGGCACGGGATCACTTATGTACACGAGTGCGACTAAGGTTAAAAAACTGGCGATGAGAGTAAGAGACAAGAAATTTAGCCGCTGCCCAGAAGGCTTTGGCTCCTGAATGGGCTGTTCATTCATATTACTTGCTTGAGGAACTTCTTCCTGGGAAGCTTCACTAGGAGTGGGCTCCAGGAAAAGAGGTTGAAGTCCGTAGAAGTCTGCAGAGAAAAGATTATTTCTTCTATCTACTGACCTAAAATAGATTTGGCCTTCTGGATCTTTTAATAGGGATCCAACCTGGCTTATTTCATATTTCCCTGTTTCATTGATGGAAGCACTGATAGTCAAGCTTATATGCTTAACTATTCTATCAGCTTCTCGCTGAGACAGGTGTACATTATTTATAAGGTAGTGTGTAAGTAAAAGACGATGGCTGATTTCCTGGGAGAATTCAATATCTACTACAGGAGGCTTTACTGTACTGGCGTGCACCTCATACTCGGCCGCCCGGTAGACTTTCCGGAACGTACCTACATCCGGGATAGCGAATGCTTCTAATTCCCGGAATGCATTATGCAGATATATCTCTATATTCTTATTCATCTCTACAGTTCCATACTTCCCAATTCCCCTCAAAAATACTCTGTTTGCAAACTTTATTTATAACGGTTTTTGTACTAAAAAAATTCAAATTCTCAGAAAATAAATGTAATCCCTCCGCTGAAATCTATGGGTCTTTCAGGATAATTGAACCACCTTTGAAATTCTGTCCCTAATAAATTATTCAGCCGCAAATATATAGAAAACCGTTCTACAATTCTATAATCCGCAGAAAATCCCACATTTACAAAGGCATTTCTTCGTAATATATCACCTGAACTATCCACCGTAACAGGGGTAGAACCGTAAAAGTTCATTCTTCCCTGTAGCGTAAACTGGTCATCCAGAATGTAGGTTGCATAAGCATCTAACCTGATAGGAGTAGCATGAAAATACTTCTCCTGGTTAGTTAGGGTATAATTATTAACTGTTAGGGCGCCTCCTATCCTTAGGTCATTGTCTAGATCATAATTAGCCTCAAAATGCGCGCCAAAAACTTCCATAAGTGAATCATAGGCCACATTAAAGTAGGCACCATCAGATGGAATGGTATAAATGAGAGGATTTTCCACTCGTTTGTAGTACACCCGTCCGGAGTAATCAAACTGCTGTGTGATATTTCCCTGGACACCACCGTAAACATTGAGCTTCTCCTGGGTAGCCTGTATCACTATATCATTACGCAGATAGGGATTCTCCATGATCATGTCATAGTACAGGTTATTCCGTATCCCGCCATCTATCCCTGCTACTATGATGAGTTCTTCCGGTATCAACCCGAACTTCACCTCTGCTACTGGGGCCAGTAGGGTGCTCCCTTCTGTAATTTGCTGTTGTCCACTTGAGAAATTATTAAAGCGGAACCCTCCTTTTACCTCCAGGAGGTCATTCTGAAAGTGTATGGTAGGAGAAAAACCCAAAAAATTCCGGCTATGGGCATCACCAGCCAGCCGCCCTCTGGTAAAGGTCCACTCTGCATCAGCCTGTATGGAAAATTCTTCCGTTAGGGCATAAGAACCTGTAGGCAATAAGCTGAAGTTGAACTCCAGGTTATCTCTTATCCCATCATAGTACCTAACCCTTGTTTGGATATCATAAGCTAAAGGAGAGTCTGAATCCTGTAAGGAAGTGATCCCTGCCGAGGTTTCAAAACGTGTGAACCTCATGAGAATATCCTCCTCTAGTTGACCCTCTGTGGCTCTGGGGAGCGTATCTGCATAGTTAAAATAGCGTGTATTATACAGATGTAGCTTACCGTAGAGTTTAGCATCACTGGTTAGAAGAGAGCCCGTAATGGTTCCATAGTTTCTGCGAAACTCCCGGAAGCGAATATCATCCTGATGAGCTGAATGGTGAAGAAACTCAAACCCCAGGCCTACGTCTTCCACCCCGGTACGGTTATCATAATAAGCTTCAAATAATGGCGTCATATACCGCCCTAATCCTAACCTAATCATCCCATTATATACATCATCTGCTACTGAAGGATCTACCGGTTTTGGCATGAGATTATCAGGCTGATAATCTGTATCTATGTAGTATTGCCTAGCATTAAAATCTACCTGTTCAGAACCTGGGCGCTGGTATTGCTGGGCAGGGGGGCGCATGGGAGGCTTTTCACTTTCTATGACATCCTGTATTCTCTCGTTCTCGAGTACCAGAGAATCTTTACCTGATAAGGGATTATTTTGGGCAGTTGCGGGTAAGCATAGTCCTACTACTGCTATACAAACACCTGTAGCTATATATAAGGAGAAACGCATAGTATTTTTTCTGATTCTTAAGGAGATGGATGAATTAATTACCGGAATTTAGGGTGGCATCATTACGTCTTTCCTCCTCCTCTATTTCTGCTAATCTTTTCCTGGCAGCTTCATACACATCTGGAAAGTTATTTTTGGTCTGGTCTACCAAGCTCTGGAGGGTTCCCTTGGCCTGGAAAATTTCCCCCATGGCATAATTAGCTTCCGCTACTACCAGATAGGTGCGAGCTTTCCAATAGTTAAAGGAGGGATAGTTATTTTTCATATATACCCCTGCATTATACGCCTCTTCAAAAGAGCCCCTATCAAAATAAATTCTGGTAATCATATACTGGCTCCTGGCGGCGTACTCATCACTGTAGTTTCTTTCTATTTCCTGGAAAGTGGTAAAGGCAGCGGTGAGGCTTCCTGTCTCGTAGTCAGACTGGCCTATCATAAACTTGGCCCTGGTCCTGGAACTTTCAGCTACTTCTGAATTTCCGGCAATCTCCTGTAGTGTACGCTTAGCTTGGGCATAGTTACTCATGGCTAGAAAGGCGTCAGCCATCCCAAATTTAGCCTGCACTCTATTTTGAAGGTTTTGGGCTACCCTATCCAGGGTCTCATAGACTTCCAGGCTTCGCTGATAATCCTTCAGGTCAAAATATAACTGGCCCGCTTCCAGAAGAGAATTATAGGTAAACTCGTTATTTACAGGAGCATTATAGATAGTAGCATAATCTGAAAGGGCCCTACTTGTCTGGCCTATCTCTTTATAAGACCTGGCTCTATAAAGCAAGGCTTCATAATAATGTGGGCCATTCTTAGCATCTTTTATGTAGGTAGAGAATTGAGAAATAGCCGACTCGTAATTCTCAGCAAAAAATCTGTCCAGGCCTGTATTGAAAATAAGCTCTGTCAGGTTCTGGTCTGTCTCTGGGTTATTTCTCCGGTAATCTCTTAAAATCCGATCAAATTCTGCAGGCGGAAGTAGAGAGGCTAAATTATCCAAAGCGGCCTGGCTGTTTTTCTTATCAGAAGGAAAATCAGAGAGAACTTTCTTATAATAACTAACAGCCTGGCTTTGCTTTCCCGTGTTATATGCGGCATAGGCCAGGCGGTTATAGGCATCTGCTGCTAGTGGGCTTCTGGGGTAGTCCTTCACCAGGATATTAGCGTAGTAGGCTGACTTAGTAAAGTCCTTGATCCAATTACCGTAAATCTCTGAAATCCTGTCCAAGGCGTTATCTCTCAACTCAGAGCGCTTATACTTCTCCACAATTTGGCCGAAGGTACTCACAGAGCGCTGATACTGCCGCTGCCTGTATAAGGACTCCCCCCACTGGTAGAAGGCAAAGTCCTGGAATCCCAGGTTGGACTGGGCCACCTTCCTATACAGATCATCTGCCTGCTGGTACTGCTTCAGTAAGAATTTACTATCACCTGCTCTCAGGTAGGCATCTACTACAGGTCTCTTGGGGGTTTTAGCCGTACGCCCCTCCGCGAAGCGCGTAAAGTATGTATAGGACTGGTTATAGTTCTTTTCCCTAAAGTAGGCCCATCCTAAGCCATAATTACCATATTGGTAAAATAGGTTATTTCTAGCTCCCTGGGCATTCAAGTAAGAGCCATAGGCCATTCTGGCCGCAGAAAAATTTTCTGCCCTAAACTTAGCTTCTGCATCCCAATACATAGCGGAGAGGCTTACATCCCTATCCTCATTTACTTGCTGGGCCTTAGCAAAATAGGATGCAGTCAGGTTATAATTTTTCTGATTATACAACTCCAGCCCGTAATAATAGCAGGCGGACTGATAGGCTCTCCTGGCAGCTGAGCTCCTGAGCGGGGTACTCTCAAAATATTCAATGGCCTCTCTGTAATTCTTAGAATACACAAACAGCTCTCCTATTAGCTGTCTTACCTCGTCCACCTTATTAAAGTTAGGATAGCTAACGCCATCTGTTAATTTGCTGAAGGCACGGTAGGCTTCCTCATAATCCTGGGTCTCAAAGCACACCTTCCCATACTGGTAGGTAGCATCCATCGCAAACTCAGGATTATTATCTATCTGATTAGAGTTAGCAGCCTGACTAAAGGCAAATTTGGCACTTTCAGGATCTCCTGTCTTCAGGAAACTAAATCCTAAATAGTAAGAGGCTACCTGGGCCAGGGAGTCCCTAGGGCTAAGCACTTTCTCATAAACGGGAATAGCTTCCCTGTACTTGCTAAGCTGGTAGAGAGAATACGCATACCTAAAATTACTCACCCGGGTCATGGGCCTACGGGTAGCTGCATACCTATCAAAGTATTGGACGGCCTTCGCAAAGTCATTTTCCTCGTAACTGGCATTAGCTACTATGGCAAAGACCTCTGCATTCTGCCTGGCGTCATTAGGGTCCAGGCTGATGCTGTTGGCTAGCTCGTAGAGTTCATCATATCTCTGCAGTTTCAGTAGGGTGTGGGCCAGATAGACCTTCATTTCTCCGCTATAATTGTTAGATACTTCAAGCGCTTTGAGGGCACTGTAAGCTCTTTCATAATCTCTTTCATTATACAGAAGAATGGCCCGGTAATATTGGGCGTCTTCCTTATAAGGGCTGGTAGCAGAACTAGCAGCCAATTCCAGAAATCGATTAGCCTGGATTCTGTCTGCTCGAGGATTATTTTCTTCATGGAAGTAGCAGTATCCCAACTTGAATACTACCTCATCATTTTTTTCTTTGGCAATAGAAGAGCTACTGTAGCAGAAAAAGTAGGGGTCTATGGCCTTGGCATATTCTCCATTATCAAAGTAGTGATTCCCCAAGTAGTAATACGCCATCATGGCTTTTGTATTCTCGGGAAACTCCTCTGCAAACTGGGTGAGACTGAGGGCGGCATCACTTTGTTCCAGGTGGTACTGACTGACTGCCTGCATATACCTGGCGTTTACGTGCAGATCATTAAA
>JBCCLI010000323.1:0-7702 GCA_039026975.1 Bacteroidota bacterium
GCCCCTACAGCTAATGAGAAATCTGAGATCTGGGTACAGCAGTTCAGGGAGGAGATTCAGAAGGACAAGGATAAGGTCTGGTAATAGGTTAAGCTTCTCCCTCAGCAAAGGTCTTAAACTGATCCATGTATTTCTGCGTTTCCTTGCTGAAAGCGCCCTTCATGAATACAGCCGTAACCGCCATGAAACCTTTGAATTTAAAGATATTGTGAGACTTCCATTTGGTCTTGGTGCTACCGGTAGAGATAAACTCATTACGCATATGATTTGTGACGCCCTTGGTAGTGTAGGTTCCTGAGAAATGAGAAGGAAGGTTTCTTTCATCTATGGTTTCTATCATTTCTGTTTTTCTCCCGTTCATATCATATAAGAGTTTAGACCTGGCACCAGGCTGACCGGGTTCTCCACTTAGGTGTTCAAAGCTGATCAGGCCGGGCTGCCACTTGGATATATTATCAGGATTATCAAAGAGTTCGATCACTTTGTTTATGGGCAGTGCTAAGTCTATTTCACATGTGTATTTCATAGAATCATAGTTAAGTGTGTAAAAAAATATATAGTTTTCTTTTTGGCTTAATTATCTTTTTGAGGCAAGGGCTCGTTAGGATCAAATATAGCGTTCAACCTTAGTGCGTATTCTTCCACTGTCGAGGGAAATCCTACTTCTCTTCTTCTTTCGTTTACCCCCTCTACCTCTTCTATGGGCCAAATGAAACTTTCTTTTCCTTCTCCGCCAACAGATGGTCTTGAACTTGCCTGAGAGCCATAGATTTGTTTTTTGCCTTGGTACATACGTATGCGGTCTTCCATCATAGCAGCATATATAGGGTTTGCTTCTTGCTGCTCTGCTTGTGTCTTTAGCAGCGGGTAATATCTTTCCATAATGGCTAAGCCTGCGTGTTGAATCACTAAAAAAAGACTAGAAGCAGCTTTATCCCCTATGGAAGAGGAGGGTAACCATCCATAGGTATCTAGAATCTGGATGACTTCCTGTTGATTGAGAGAATCCTGCTTCCGAAGTTCCTTAAGAAAGGCAGGCCTCTCCTCTGACGAAACTTGATTGGTGAAAAGTTTCATTCTGTTGGCCTGATCCAGGTCATAAAGCTCAATAAGTCTATTGGATAGGGATTCGTAGGGAACTTCCTGAGCCATGAATGGGGAACTTATGAATAAGAGAATTACTAGTATCAACCATGGGGAACAGAGGGGAAAATCTTTGTACATGGAGAGGGTCAATGTGGTTCTTTAACATAGAGACACATAATGATACGTAAAATTGCAAAAAAGGGCTGGCCAAATGACCAACCCTCAACTTTAGGGAACTATAATTAGACATATAACAACCTTACTTCTTTAGCGGCTATACTGCTTTTTGATCTCTTTGAAATTTCCGGTCTTGGCATTGACCACTTCTCCTGTCATTACATGATGCTCTACAGCTAGTAGGTAATTCTCAATCAGCTTTGTGAATCGTCCTTTAGCCATCCCTCCCATAAGGGCGGGTTTAGTTCTGAATTGCATGGTGAAAGACATCACAGATTTATTGGCATCTACCTCCTTTACCCCATAGAAAGCCCGGGTATTGTCAACATCTATAGGGAAACCACCTGCTTTCAGGACTCTGTTAGTGAACTGCATTTTTTCGGGATTCCAGCCCACAATTTTCTCATGAAGAACTTTGGTCCCCTTCTTATTGAAGTCGCATCTCCTCTGTGCTCCTAATTCGCCCTTCAGGGAACCATTTTCATAGTCTGCATACCAGATTCTTGGATGAGAATTAGCAATAGCCCCATAATCTTCTGCTATGAACTGCCATACCTTTTCTGCGGGTGCAGGAATTACCCGCTCTACGGTAAAGGTTTTATACTTCTTATCCATTTTCTGGGCGAAAAGAGAAATACTCATCCCCAGCATGAAGATGAAAAAACTGAAAGCTCTCGTTGATAGGTTCATGATAGTAAGTGATGATTAAATAAATTAGACCAGTTTGTTTTATTTGAACGATAAAAAAAAGATTAGGTTTCTATAAAGTTAAAAGTCATCTCAAACCAGTTGTCCAGGTACAGTCTGTTTTTCGTCATTTTCATTCTTGAGAAGGCGCCATAGGTCCCTACATGCATGTATTCCGCTAATTTTTTAGGAGAATAATCTGTTCGAATTTCGCCCTTCTCCTGTCCTTCTTTTACACATATGGCTATTTCATCCAGCCAGATGTTAAAGTTTTGATCAGCTCCACCAGCTAACACAGGATTTAATCCTCCTACTTCCATAGAAATGGTATTGATGAGACATCCAGCTATGAAGCCTTCTTGCTCATTAGCATCAATCAAGTAGCTGTAAAATGATTTTAATCGTTGGATGGGAGAAAGCGCCTCGTTTCTGAGAAATGATTTAATCATCTCCAGAGAAGAGCTGCCATAGCTGTCCAAAGCCTTTCTGGCAAAGTCTTCCTTAGAGTCAAAGAAATTATAGAATGAGCCTTTGGGTATGTTGGAGGCTTTCAGGATTTCATTAATACCTACATTATGGTAGCCCTTAGTGCGGATGAGCTCCATGCCTGTGTTAATGATATCTTCTGCCTGGTGTTTGTATCCCATAAAGATTAGACCAATGTACTTATTTTACAGAAGAATGGGAAACAAGGTTGTTTATAGCCCTCCGAATGCTAGCGGTAGAAGTATTTTACTACTCCCCAGGTGTATAAGTGTACCCTCTTTTCCTCCTAAATAAAGTTTGATAGGATGATTTTGTTTGTTCTCCGTTTCAAGTAGTACCTGTCTGCAGGCTCCACAAGGACTAACGGGATGAAGAAAGGGCTGGGTAGAGAACTTTGACAGGACACACATACTGTTGATGGTTACGCCAGGATATGATGAACTAGCTGTAGCCAGGGCAACACGTTCTGCACAAAGGCACATAGGGTAGGCCGCATTCTCCTGGTTAGCTCCTTTCAGGATTTCTCCATTCTCAAGTAAGATGGCAGCTCCTACCTGAAAATTAGAATATGGAGACCATGATAAACTCAGCGCATTCACAGTTTCCTGATAGAGTAGGGCAGCTTGCTGTGAAAGTTCTTCTAGTGAGAATTGTTGGTAGGAGAAGTTAAAGGTATGTGTTTCCATAAGGGGCTTATTAACTCGAAAATGACCTATCTTCAAAAAACAGAAAACCCCTGATCTACAATTAATCAGGGGTTTAGAAACGTTTATTTTTAGGGAAAGTTTCAGCTGAGTGCAGGAATTTTAGGGCCTGCCTCTACAATATTCGCAGCTGTTTTATCCGCATACTTCTCAAAATTCTTCAC
Source organism: Bacteroidota bacterium (assembly GCA_039026975.1). Lineage (GTDB taxonomy): Bacteria > Bacteroidota > Bacteroidia > J057 > J057 > JBCBKZ01. The sequence goes on from JBCCLI010000323.1 coordinate 3,305, forward strand.
AAACCTATTGGCCAGATCCATGGCTGCCTTGTCATAGTCTTCCTCATTTCTCCAGGTATCTCTGGGGTTAAGAATGGCGTTAGGTACGTCCGGACATTTTGTAGGCATCTCCAAACCAAAGATAGGTAAGGTACGATGAGGAACTTTGTTAAGTTCACCTTTAAGCGCTGCTTTTACCATAGCTCTGGTAAAGGAAAGCTCTATTCTGGAACCGTCCCCATAGGCACCTCCTGTCCAACCTGTATTTACTAACCATACGTTAATCTTTCCATCTTCACTATCAGATCCTTGAGCCAGTTTTTTACCCAGCATTTCAGCGTACTTGGAAGGGTGTAATGGTAAGAAAGGCGCACCAAAACAAGCTGAGAAAGTATCCTGAGGTTCCGTGATACCTTCCTCAGTACCGGCTATCTTGGCTGTATATCCACTCATGAAGTGGTACATAGCCTGCTCCGGTGTCAGCTTGGAAATAGGAGGAAGAACTCCAAATGCATCACAAGTTAGGAAGAAAATGTGTTCTGGTACATCTCCTCTGGACTTGTACATGATATTATCTATATGGTAAATGGGGTAGCTAACACGCGTATTTTGAGTGATAGAGACATCTTCATAATCTACAGTGACCCCGTCTTTTTCGAAGCCTACATTCTCTAATAGAGCTCCAAACCTGATAGCCTGAAAAATTTGAGGTTCCTTGGTATCTGAGAGGTCAATGGTTTTGGCGTAACACCCTCCTTCAAAGTTGAAGACGTTTTCCTTAGACCAACCATGCTCATCATCTCCAATGAGGCGTCTTTCAGGGTCATTAGATAAAGTGGTTTTACCTGTACCTGACAAGCCAAAAAATAGGGCAGTATCACCTTCACCACCCACATTGGCAGAACAGTGCATGGAGAGAACCTCTTTCTCCGTAGGGAGAAGGAAGTTCAAAACGGAGAATATTCCTTTCTTAATTTCTCCAGTATAAGCTGTTCCTCCTATGATGACAGTTTTTTCTGTAAAGTTGATGATGGAATAGTTTTCCTGGCGGGTACCATGAATAGCCGGATCTGCTAATACGCCAGGGAAAGCATACACTGTCCAATCTGGAGCATATGTTTCCATCATTTTAGCTGTAGGCCTCAGAAACATATTATAGACAAACAGACTTTGCCAAGGGTATTCTGTGAATACTCGGACTTTCAGCTGGTATTTCTTGCTGGCACCCGCATAAGCATCCATCATATACACCTCATTCAGAGAATTTTTGTAAGCTTTGGTTTTTTCGAGAAGCATCTGAAAGCTTTTCTGACTAATAGGGAGGTTAATATCTCCCCAGTCAACGGAATTCTCAGTCAGTTTATCCTTTACAATGAAGCGGTCTTTGGGCGAGCGGCCGGTAAACTTTCCGGTTTTAACCACAAGGGCCCCGGAACTACTTAAGTTTCCAAGGCCCTTGATTAAACTTCTTTCAATTAAAGCGGCAGGTTTTAAGTTTTTATACAGTTTTTGGCTTATCATGCGAATAGTTTAATTCATAGAATGAAAATCAAAGTTACTCTTCCTCTAAGGGAATCCCAACTTAATTTCTGCTGATTTGTGAGAGCAGGCATAATAAACGAAAGTTGAAGAAAGTAAATGACAAAAGTCTTTTTGGGGAAGCAACCAAATCTAAGCCAAATCCTACTGTTTAGGTAGAAATAAGATAAATTCATTTTTCATAATTCTTAAGAATGAATATGAAGTTTCAGCTTTATCTAAGCTTGCTACTACCCTTTTGGATTCTACTAGGTGGGTGTTGGCCCTTTTCTACTGGTAAGACAGTACTAAAAGCTAGCAGACATTATATGGTAGAAGATCATCCCTTAGTGTCCCCTGATCGGGTTGACTCCCTACTTATTTTCTCTTTTATACACGTTGACAGAGAAATGGAAGAATATGCGAATTTATATTTGCAAGAGAAGTTAGGTCTGAAGGTGCTAATCAATTTCATATCAGGTGCTTCAAAAGAGGGGAATGATATCTATACTAGTATTTACCATCAAGTAATGGCAGAAAGGGGGATATTATATCCTGAAAAGGTAGGTTCCCTGTTTCAGAGCTTTAAGCATAGGTATGTTTTGGTAAGTTATCTGGATGAAATTACTAATGAGAATGTCCCCCTGCGGATCCCGAATGCAGTTAGCATAAGACTTGAGCTTTGGGACTTAGCTACTCTGTCAAAAGTATGGGAAATCTCTGCAAGGGAGGCGGCAGCTATACAGGTGATTCCCAGGGAAGAGGTTTATCCTAATCAACCTAAGACTCTGTCACTTGCTAGTAGTGGAATTACCATAGGTCGAATACATAATCAGTTGTTTAAGATAGCTTTGCGAAAGTCTATAAAGACCTACCTCCTAAAAGAAGGTTTCTTTAAGTAGTAGAGAATAAACTTAGCCATGGACATGTAGTAGCTGTCTTTCAAGCTGGTCTTTATAATCTTCCGGGAAACCATTTAGTCCTAAAGAGAGACTTTTTCTTTCTACAAAGCTGTGAATTTCTCTAATGGTCTCCATCCCACTACTGTCAATGTCATAAATATGGCTCCCGTCTAGTATCACTTTTGAGAGCTTGGGAGAATGTTCTTCCACTGCTTTTTGTACTTCCTCCAGGTAGTGTTCTGAATTAGCAAAGTAGAGTTGCTGGCTGAACTGCAGAGTCAGAGTATCAGAATCAAACTTCTTCGTCATGTCCCCCTTTTTTATGAGACCTGGAAGAAAAGATGGTCGTTTTCTAATTGTCCGAATGACCACAAAGCTGAGAGAGATAAATACTCCTAATAATACCCCAGGTTCTATGCCCAGAATGAGGGTCCCCAGAAAAGTGATGATCATAACCCAGAAATCTCTTTTGCTGATATGCCATAGGTGGATAGCTTCTTTCCACTCAAATAAACTTCTCACCGCAAGGAGGATGATAGCGGCCAATATGGCTTTCGGGAGGTGGTAGAATGCTGCGGTCAAAAACAGCAAAACCAGAAGAATCAAAGATGCAGTGACCATGGAAGCTATGCCTGTTTTGGCACCTGCTTCATTGTTGATAGCTGATCTGGAAAAACTTCCAGAAGTGGGTAAAGACTGGAAGAAGCTACCTAAGAGCTTGGAAAATCCCAGGGCGAAAAGCTCCTGATTAGGCCTGATTTTATAGGACTTATGTTTGGCCTCTAAGGCTTTGGCAATCCCAATACTTTCCACAATTCCGATAACAGTTACTGTAAGTACTACCGGTAGGAGCATTTTCATATTGCCCCATTCCAGATTAGGTACTTCAAATGCAGGCAGACCAGCAGGAACATCACGGATGATAGCTAGCCCTTGTTCTCCCAGTCCCATCCCCCAGCTCAATAATGTCCCTACTACCACAACAATCAGGGCACCAGGAATAGCCCGATTTACCCTTCGTAGTGTTAGCATGGTAGCCAGAGAGACCAGACTGAAGATAACGGACAGGATATTGGTTTCTCCTATATGTTTCCATGCGTAACTGATGGTTTGATGTATGTAACTATAGCGTGGGATATCAAAGCCTAGTACATCTTTCAGTTGGCTTACTGCTATGATGACGGCGGCTGCAGAGGTAAAGCCTGCGATTACAGGATGCGAAAGAAGCTTAACCAAAAATCCCAAACGGAGGAGGCTGAACAGGATCTGAAGGATACCTATCATCAGACCACAGAGGATGACAAGAGAAATATATTCAGGTGTTTCCGGTGTAGCGAACTGACTTACGCCAGCTAATACCAAGATAACGGAAATGGCTACAGGCCCAATAGAAAGCTGTCTGGATGTCCCCAAAATGGCATAAATGAAAAGTGGGATCAACCCACCATAGAGGCCATAGATAGGAGGAAGTCCTGCCAGGTAAGCATATGCCATTCCCTGTGGAACCAGCATAATTCCTACGGTCAGACCGGCGATGAGATCATTTCTAAAGTCAGAACTAGTATATCCTTCCAGGCTTTCAAGCAGGGGGAAAAGTCGAGCTAATCGTTTCAAACCATCCTGTTAATGGTCCGAAAGTAGTATAAAATTACAGAGTTAAGAAATCAACTCTTCTCCTCTTCTGTTAGGAGTAGATAAGGTATTCTATATTTCCCCTTGATTATTTACTGAAAAAAATAAGTATCGAGTCAGTACACAACTTAATTCAGATACTTATTAATCAACTCTTTTAACTCACTGTCGGAGATAGTGGTTTTTTCGCTCTTGTCATAAATGGATAAAAGTAAGATGAGAGATGCAGAAATCTTCACATAGGTTATTACTCTCGCTCCTCCACTCTTTCCCTTACCTTTTGAACGAATAGCAAGTCTGTTCTTATAAATCTGTTTGCCGAGATGGGTACCTGAGGTGGGATTTTTAGAAAGATATTGGAAGAATA
>JBCCLI010000324.1:0-7692 GCA_039026975.1 Bacteroidota bacterium
ATTTTTCTTGCTGTAAGCCATTTCCTTGCATCAAAGATTGTCGGTTCAGATCATGATCTGAACCTAACAGCTCATCCTAAGACAAGGATAATTAAATACTTCATTTCATGGATAATAACCAGAAAATTATAGTACTACCATAAACTGAAGGGAATTGTCAGATAAGCTTAAAATTTATAGCCTACGAGTAAAAAATTCCGCTTGGCATTTATGGAAGCTTCTGTTCTACCTAGAATTCCATTTGCAAACTCGTGCCTTAGCTCCAAAGACCAACAGTCTATTTTCAGACCAGCTCCTACGAGAATTCCTTGTTCATACCTACGCTCATTCTCGAAGAGAACCCCTCCGGTAACTATGTTATCAGGATTAGTTACAGATCTGACTATCAATTCATTACTTCCACTTATCCTAAATCCATTGGATATGCCTGCATTGAGAAAAAAGGACAGTTTTTCCCCCGGCTGGTTAATTCTGATCATGGTATTAATTTTTAAATACGAATAGGTAAAGGTATAAGTAGCTTCAGGGGAAGCTGAAGAAGAGGGAATCCAGTCTTTGGTTAGCTGGAGGTCATAAGAAGTAAATATTAGCTCATTATTTACCGACCACACATTTCTGTTTCTGGGTAAGAATATTTCAAATGAGATTCCACCGGCAGGGGTGTAGGAGGGATCGAAAAATAACTCTTCTAAGTATATCATCCCGAATTTATTCAGGAAAATCCTATCACTAAAGGTGAGGTTACTGGCAGCTAGTCCCGCAAGTACACCAAGTTTAACTATAGCTTTCTCTCTTTCAGCCTTAAATGCTATCTGATCAGGATGACAGGAGTAATATGTCTGAAATAACTGGATAAGACTTTTCTCTGTGTAAGTTACAATGGGTAGTTTGGCTGGTATTTTCTCACAATCATTAAGGTAAAGCGTAAGCTGACCTATGTAGGTTTTATTTTCTTTTATGGCGGTACCAGAGGCATTCGTGTAGAGATACTTCTTGTAGACCAGGAGCTCATATTCACCATCATTGTTAATATAGAAATTATCCTTCTCACCCTTGGGGCTACCATATAGCAGCCACTTATCTCCTCTAAACAAGACGCGTAAGAATATGTGCTCAGGCCTAAGATTTTCTGACGCGTTTTCCTCCAGATTACTGAGCTTATCTGAACTGACTTCAAGATCCACCTTAGCGCTAATGTAGGATTCCTGTCCCACAGAAAATTCTAAGAGCTCATTAGGATGGTAGGACGTAGGAGTACTTCCTATTTGTTCAGAAAACGTAATGGTTTTGGGAGAATGTTTCCAATTCCTGTAATCTATATATCCTCTAACTGTATCCTGGGAGAGGTGGATAACATAGCCCGGAATAAAGTTTTTTTGGGCTATTAAGTAAAAGGGACAAAGGAAGATATGGAGAGCGAGGAGGGGCCTTGCAAAAGGAAAGGATTTCATAAATAACTTATACTAGGAATACCAGCATGGCAATATGATGATAACGGATAAAGAACCTACAACATTTCCTTAGGGGATATAAATAAGAAATGAAAATCATCTTACTTCTCTGATGATGGCCCTGAAATTAAGTCGTATTCCAGTCGCGAGCCTGACTAGACCGACCAGCCTGTTTTTTCAACCATTCGATGGGACTTACAGTACGAAAGACCGGATAATCTCTACCTTTATATCAATGAAGTTGGCTAGTTAAATGTAAGTCTCGTTCTTTTTTAATTAAATCAGGGAATGTATAGGGAAGTCACTTTCGACTTCCCTACATTTTTGTACAAAAGTTTGTAAGCCGGATTCTGTATCCCGAGGGATCTCCACCATTTATCTGGGCTCAATGTCGCCATCAAGCTCTAGCGGCCTACCCACTGGCAAAGAGCGGGCTACTCTTACCACCAGCATATTTGGCCTTGCAGCTCCTGAGGTTTACCTGGCTAATCAGCTTGCACTGATTACCGGTAGGCTCTTACCCTACCATTTCACCCTTACCTCTTTCCTGAGAAAGATCGGCGGTATACTTTCTGTTGCACTTGCTGTCATCTCCTAAGAGATGCCTTCCCGTTAGGAAGCAGGATGCCCTTTGCTGTCCGGACTTTCCTCTCCCGAGGGAGCGGTGGAGTCACTATTGTACATCTTCTCAATGATCTATTAATCGGAATATCTTACAATTCGTTGCCGACCCTATAAATTACCTGTAAATTACGCAAAGTGTTTCAATCTCACGCCCCGGGAACTCCTTCTTTTTTTCTTATGACTCGTTCCGCCAGCCTAGTGCTGTTTTTCTCCCTATTAAGTTTCTGTACACTTTATGGTCATGAATTGCCCCCTGTAAGGGAGTTTCCTGTGAATGGGGAATATCCTGTGGATGAACTTAGGGTGTTTCCGAACCCCTCTAATACAGGAAAGTTTACCCTTACCTTCCAATTGAATAAGAAAAATATTGAGCTGACCATTAAGGTTCACGACCTAATAGGCAATGTGGTATTCCACAAACAGGTAGGTGGTTTGACCTATACCTTTGAGGATACCATGGACCTAAGTGTGGTACCTAAGGGAGTATATTTGCTAGTCATAACTGATGGAGAGAGAAAAGAGATAAGAAGATTATCGCATACATGATCACCTGAAGGGTTGAAAGCGCACCCCACTTTTATCAAGCTGCAGGGCAGGTCCTGGAATTCTTACCATCCCTATGATGCTAAATAGTGTGTTAAGGAATCCGCTATTAGTCTGAATGTTGGTCAGATCTATATCTAAGGCTAGGTAAAACTGCCTGTATTCTCTTTGACGAATGACTTCCCATTCTTCCTCTCCATACCCTCCTATGAGTCCTTCTGCTCCATACCCTACGGCTAGATTGAGCCAGCGGGGATAGTGGCGCTTAAAAGAACCTTCAGGTAAAAATGAGTGTACCCTAACGCTCAACCAGAGTGTTTGACCATTATAGTCTTTTAGAAACCATTGTGCATAAGAATTCCCAAAAAGATCTTCATAAGTTTCCTGACCCACAAAGGGTGACTGAATGTAAGATACTTTTAGCTGAAGTCTTTGTTCATGCCAAAGGAGCTCATTTCCGGCGGCTAAGCCTGAACCTATCAGATTAGCTCCCACATCCGTCCAGGAAGCCCCCCATTTTTTAGCGAATCCATCTAACACTTCTATACTGCTCATAGCGGCAAAGCCAAACAAACTACCTCGCCAGATAGCCTGCTCTTTAGGGAGTCCTGACCATTTATATAGATCTATCATCCAGCGGGAGGCATGATATCCACCAAAGGCATGACCCACTTTATCCATTTGTTTCCACTCATTTGCGTCATCAAAAAAACGGAAATGGCCCAGCTCTTCATTGGCATACCAAGAGGTCCCCAGGTAAAGAGCGGCCACACTATACCCCCCTAGGGTTATTCTATTTACCCACTTTTCTCTCTCTGAGTCTGGGGTATGGGCATTTAGGTAAAGCGTATGCTGAGGATGGAATCCAGCTTGGTCATGGAAAGTGGGTATTTCCTGTGAGAAAACAGGAAAACTTAATAGCATACTTAGCACAAGGAAAATAGGCTTCATGAATTAGGAGAATATGAGAAAAAACAAAGAAATAGAGAGTTGAGCTAACCTTTTGAAGCAATTACCAGCTAATCTTACCTGGGGGTACGCACGAAGTTGAGGATTAGCCTGCGTTTGATAGTAAACTACACTCACCAATACTTCGATGACGGTAGTAGACCCTACTTTCTCGATTCCAGAAAATAATCCAGTTTAGCTGTTTATTATATGGACTTAGTAGATAAAAGCAAAAGAATATGATGTTGACCCTAGAATACTCAAAGAACCTATCTTCCCTTAGAAGTGGTACTGTTAACCACCTCCTTTCTACAGCCCTAAGGTGCTTACCCACTTACTTAATGGAGCATTTAACACAGCCATTCCTTCCATGATTTTACAGGCCATGTACAGGGCATCTGGCTCAGGGATATGGTCTACTACTGTCATTTCGCCACTGGGGTGAATAACTAACAGAGGATCTACTTCCATTTCTTCATACAAATTTTGCGTAAAGGGCAGGCCTAGTTTATCAGCAAAGGAAGATAAACCAGGAGCAAGGGTTTCATTGCCCATCACAGTTGCTTTCCTGTTTTCTACCTGAGACATATGGTGGAGATATAGGGCAGCTATTTCGGTTTTACTAAGCACCTTCCCATTTTCATCTACCATTCTCAAGTATTTACCTGTTAAATCTAGTCCTATGCCCAGGGAAGCGCCCTTACCAGTTACTGTAGCAGATAAGACAGCAGGTGCCTCTTCTGCCTCATAGGCTTCATAGTCAAATGATTTAGGCAAGGAGCCCGTATGAAGGAGGTGGGTTTTAGGAAGTAGCTTTTTAAGGATGCGCTGTCCAGTCCCATAGGCCGCATCCAAGACTGGGATGATCCCCTTGGATTTGATGTCCTTATGTTCTATACTTTCCCGTAAGTGGTTTACATACAGGGCATCCATGTCATAGAACTCTATGGTTCTCTTTTCTATCCAAGCATCAAACTGATCTTCTTTCTCTTCATATTCAATGGTAGTATCAGAAATAATAGAAGCCCATTCTGCCATGCTTAGGTTTCCACCCATGGGGGACTTAAGTAAGGTCCCGGTATATATGGCTGGAAGATTAGCCCCACTAAGATAAATGCCTATATGGGCTTGTCTTTTATGAGTAGCCATACTCACCATAGGAGCTGTAGCATAGGTGGGGCTGAGGAATACTTCCGCTCCCAGGAAGGCGAGCGTATTAGCCATATCTTTAGCGAGAAAGTCATTTAAAAAGCGGTTATCAAATCCGATCATGACTGCTGGAACTTCATGCTGGGCGGACAACCATTGGTAGATTTGATGACTGAGACGAGCTAGTTTATTAGTAGTAATGTCCTTACCGAGTATACCAAACCAGCCCTCAACTAGCGCAGAGGAATGTTTTTTCATAGTGTTGAGCGTACCATCCTGACTAGGCAGAAGTATGAATATGTAATATTACTTCCTGACCGTCAAGAATTCTGTCCGCTAATTTGTCATAAATTTTTAAATAAGCCTCTTCACTGTTTTCTAGGGTCCACTCCTCATTCTCTACTCCATTGCTGTAGGAAGTGCCTAACAAGATTCCTCCATAGCTATCCTCAACCTTATTTCCCATGTGAATCATAGCATAAGGGTGAGAGGCCACATCTTTAACCCAAAGCATGCCTTTGTGTTCTTCCTTGAACTTGAAGTAATAGGTAGCATGCTTTCCACCTTCATTTCTTAGAGATAATTCGTATTCCCCTTCTGGTAGGGCTTGTTCCTGGGTAGTCTCTAATGTGTAGGAAATGAATTCTCCGTCAAGAAAGAGTTTTCCTAAGGTACCCTGTTGACCAGCTTCTATTCTCTCAAGGGCGAACCCTTCAGGAACCATTTGCTCTTCCTCTTCAATACTATCAGCTACTGTGATGGGGATATGGTACTCTTCAAGCGTCTCGTCTTCTATCAAAGGGTCTGAAGTCAGTTCTTCAACTTCATCAGAGGATTCTTCTGTGAGATCAGTTTCCTCTTCTGAATAAGCTTCCTCTTCTGTGAGATCAATTTCCTCTTCTGAATAAGCTTCTTCTTCTGAAACAGCTTCTTCCGAGAAAAATTCATCCTCCAAGGGTTCATCAGCTAGAACCTCCTCTGAGGGATCTTCTTCTGATGAATACATCTCCTCTTCTACCTCTTCAGCCTGTGTAGGGTTGAGTTCATCTACCTCCTTTTTTACATCAACTTCACTTGGCACTGATGAATAGCTGTGCTTTTCTGCTGTCTGGAGAGATTCTTCTTCTTGGAAGGTGTTAATCTCATCTTCAGTGGAGGACCATTCATCTTCTAGCATAACCTTCTGGTCTTCCTCCTCTTTATCAGTAAGTTCAGCCTTAAAATCCTCTTCCACACTGAGTTCCTCTTCCTCTGTTAGGTTCCAATTGAGGGGTTCTTCCTGATTTTCTTCCCAACCAGATTCAGTACTCTCTTCTAGCTGCTTATCAAATTCTTCCTGGGGATCAGCTTCAAGGGTGTCCAGGGGCTCCTCCTCCAGGGTAGAAGTACTTTCATCTACTACAGGTTCTATTATTTCTTCTATCTCTTCTTCAATGCCTTCAGGTAAGGCTTCTGCAGCCTCCTCTTGTTCTTGCTGATATTTAGCTAATAACTCACGCTCAAATCGCTCATACTCATCTTCAGGGCTGAGTTCTTCCTCCTTCTGGTGATTCCCCTTAAGTTTATTAAGCTTTTCCTCAAAGCTGATAGGCTTTTCTTCCTCTACCGCTTGCTCCATTTCAGCTTTTTCTTCAGGAACTTCTGCTTCAGGAACTTCTTCTTCAGGCTCCCTTGCTTCCCCTTCCGCTTCTATCTCCTCCTCAGAAAACTCCTCTACCGTTTCCTGTATGAACTCCTCAGCAGTGTAGGTTGACGTTTCTGAAATAGGCTCTGTCTGATAAGAAACCGAGTCAGTGGTATGGTCCTCCACTTCTGGAAGCTTTTCCTCAGATGTGGAGGGCGGGAGGTCTATTTCTGCAGTGGGCAAACTTTCTTCTCCGGAGGAAGCTACCACAGGAGAAGACACCTCTTCAGACACCTTAGTAGGCTTAGAGACAGGGGCAGGTTTAGTCCCTACCTTATTGATGGCCTGATGGATTTCCAGGGGAGAACCTAAATCTACTTCTTCCTCACCGAAGAACAAGGACCATAATCTTTTGAATAACTCTCTCATGCCTAAAAATAGTGGTGATTCTGTTGGTTACGATAGAAACTTCGATTTTAGTTAGAAAATGGTGGAATTGTCTACTAAGAACGTATCAAGAGGGCATTCTAATGTTGTGGGCTGAATGAAATCGTACTTAATTTGCAAAAAAATTGGACAAATTTTTTAAAAATGGAAAAACGAATCCAGATTTCTTCAGGTACCTCCTGGGAAAAAGAAGTAGGCTATGCTAGAGGGGTCAGGGTAGGGAGCCTGGTAGAGATAGCGGGAACTACAGCTATAGAGGCAGGAAAGGTGATCTATCCCTTGGATGCATACAAGCAAACGCAGTATATTCTCCTGAAAATAGAACAAGCTCTTAAAGACCTGGGAGCAGATATTACAGATGTAGTACGGACCAGGATATTTACGACAGATATAGACTTATGGACTCATATAGGGAGAGCACATGGAGAGGTATTCAAGGAAATACAACCTGTAGCTACTATGGTAGAAGTAAGCGCCTTGATCCAGTTAGAATTAGTAGTAGAAATAGAAGTTACAGCTTGGGTAACTAAAAAAGAATAAGCATATGCCCCTAAATGTAGAAATAAAGGCCAAGACTAAAAGAGCGAATGAAATAAGGAAAGTGCTCAAAGAGAAAGGAGCCAGATTTGTAGGCATAGACCATCAAATAGATACATACTTTGTGTGTAATCAGGGTCGGCTAAAATTACGGGAGGGAAACATTGAGAATAATCTTATTTTCTACCAAAGATCAGATCAGGAAGGCCCCAAAACTTCAAAGATCATTCTGCATGCTGTGCAGGAAAGCACCTCATTAAAGGCAGCTTTAGGGGCCGCATATGGGATATGGAAAGTGGTAGATAAAAAGAGAGAAATTTATTTTATAGATAATGTGAAATTTCATATTGACCAGGTTAAGGAGCTAGG
>JBCCLI010000325.1:0-7607 GCA_039026975.1 Bacteroidota bacterium
CTTTTATATTGGCTTACCCCCCAGCGGTCTACAATCATCATGGAGAATGCTTCTACTCCATCATACTGGGCCAGGAAGGTGTCATGTGTACCATCTTCATTAGGGCTAAATACATTGGGAATAAAAAGGGTAGGAGGGGTAATATTTATAGGCCCTAACGTAAAGCTACTTTCACATCCTGCCTGATCTATCACCCTGAGACTTACCGTATAAGAGCCTGCCTCTCTGTACGTATGTGTAGGACTTTCCTGTTCAGATGTAGTCCCATCTCCAAAGTCCCAGAAATAGGAGACTGCTCCGTCAGATAAATTGTTGAATGTAAAGGTGGCAGCTGGTAAGACGGCTGAGGTTTCAGCTACTACTTCAAACATAGCAATCCCTTTAGGGAGAACCTCCACAAAGGAAAAGCTGCTGGTAGCTAAACACCCGTTGAAGGTAGAGACTTCCAGGTCTACCTCATATACGCCTGATTCCGTATAAATGTGGGTTACCTCTGCACCAGAAAGAAATTCAGAACCATCTCCAGGATCCCATATATAATTATCTCCTGTGGTAGGATCAGATTCAAAAGCAACCGGATCTCCCAGGCATATGACAGAAGGTTCCACAGATATATCTGCTACAGGGGTAGGTCGGACATTCACAAATACGCTATCCTCTATGATACACCCTCCCAGTTCAGCCCTGGCTTTGTAGAGTAAGCTCGTAGTAGGTGAAACCAGGATGTTAGAAGGCATAGGCCTTTCTACCCATTCGGCAGGTTCCCAGTTAAAGAAAGCAGAACTTCTACTGACAGTAGCTGATATGTTCAGGGTATCCCCTAAGCACATATTTAAGGTATCAGCCGTCAGTTCCATATCTAATGCTTCAAATACATCTATCCTGATTTCATCTGAGGTTTCACATTGCTCATGAGAAACAGTAACGGTTATCACTTCTGTTTCCACCGGGCTAGCAAATATGGTAGCAGTAGTCCCATTAATATATTCAGATGGATTCCATGTGTAAGTGGCTTCTTCCGGATAATCACTTCCATTACCGCCACTCCATGATAGAGTTCCATTTAGGAGAATACTATCCCCCAGACAAATGAACTGATCTCCTCCCACATTTACCCAAGGGGTAGGGAATACTTCTACTGCTATTTCCTGAATTACACTTTTGCATCCTTCCTCAGAAATAACTGAAAGCTGATAAGTAGCATTTTCTTCAGGCTGTACCCAGAAAGAGGGTTGGGTTTGACTGATGGGAGTATCATCCTTTGCCCATATATAGTTTATGCTGTTTACTGGATAGTTGGTGATAGATGCACTCAATTGTACGCTATCATAGGCACACATGCTGAGATCAGCTATAGGCTCCATTAACGGACGTGGAGAAACAGATACTATCATGGAGTCTGTATTGCCCACACAGCCATCAGAGATGGCCGTCAAATAATAAGTAGCTGAAGTCTGAGGTGCTACTGTAGGTGTAGCTGACTGTGGATTACCTGCTATGCCAGCTTCACTGAACCAGAGATAGGCATAGTTAGCGGTGCCTTCAGTAGCTATTCCTAATAATTGTAGGGTATCTCCTTGGCAGATCTGTTGGTCATCTCCTGCTTCAGCAATGGGCGGAGTAGAGACGCCTACATACAGGCTACTCTTGGTATCCAGGTTGGTAGCTTGGGAAGAACATCCCAGGCTATCTGTTACCACCACTGTGTATATGGTAGAACTGTCAGGAGTAGCTAAAGGGGTAGCGCTGATAGGATCTGATAAACCTTCTGTGGGGAACCATGAGAAGTCTAGTTTTCCTGCTACCTCCTCTGGGTTAAGGATACTAGCAGAAAGTGCTATCCCCGGATCTCCTACACATAAGCCTGTATCCGGGCCTACATCCACTACGGGAAGGTTTTGTATCTCTATAGTCAATGAGTCTATTTCGCTGGTACAGCCATCCTTGTCTGTGATCTGCACGTAGAAAGTGGTAGAACTTTCCGGGTTCACTATGGGATTCCCAATAAATGGGTCTGAGAATCCGCAATTCACACTGTCTGTACAGCCCCAATCATAGAAGTAAGGACCATTTCCTCCCTCGCTAACGGCATTTAGCTGCGTGCCCCCTTCTCCTGCACAGAAACTCAGATCAGGCCCTAATTCCGATATAAACGCTGTTCTCACTCTGATAAATACCGTATCACTGGCTGAGGCAAAGGGGGGACAGACTGACTTATCTAGGCCAGTAATGATAGCACGGTAAAGGCTACCTCCATTAGAGCAGTCAGAGTTAAAGCAAACATTACCTATAATAGAATCATTCCTGAAGACTACCTCAGTTTCCCCCAGGTTTATATTCGTACCATTAAAGCGCTGGAACTCAAAGTTGTAATCTATGGGATTAATGGGATTATTATCTGCTACATAAAAGGAGTAGCAGAGGCCTTCATTTATATCTATAAATACCGTATCCCCACTAACTTCATTTCCATTCAGGTCATGACCCACATCAGGTACCTTACCTACAGGTGCACTTATTTTTACATAGACTGTGTCATAAGTACTGAGGTCAGTATCACAGGCCGCCTGATCTTTTGCCATTAATACTAGCTCTATTATTTCTCCGCTGTATTCACAAGAAGGTGTCCAGCATACCTGCCCCACAGCTGGATTATTACCGGTAAAGGTAAAACTGAGGGTAGAATCTGACTGGAAGAGCGGACTAGCTGCTACAAATGTTAAAGAGTCATCCTGGTCAGGGTCCAACAAAGCTACTTCATAGCAGAAAGGAATTAGTGGATCTATGAGAATGGTATCACCAATAGCTGTTAAGTTGGTGAAAGTATGTGTAATCTCAGGTGCCTGATTAGGAGGTAGCACTACTTTCAGAAAGAATGTTTCCGTTACGGGAGACCCATTGGAACAAACATTTAGGTCTCTTGCCCCAAAGCTTAACTGGATCACAGAGTCCTGGTACTCACATCCTGGCTCCCAGCATATTTCCCCTTCTCTTCCATCAGCAGAAAGGATGGTTAATTCTGGCCCATTCTCACGCTCAAAAAGTTCACTTAGGGCAAAAGTAGTAATAGGATTATCATCAGGATCTATGACCGTATATGGAAGGCAGAAAGGAGCTTCTGCTTCTACTATGAGGGTGTCAGCCTCTCGCTGAAAGCTAGAATAATCTGCTTCTATGACAGGCGGAACATTAGGAGGCACTTGGACCTTCACCCACACCGTGTCAAATACATCTCCAAAATTAGGGCAGGCAGTTATATCCCTTGCACCTAATACCAGAGGGACAGTTTGGTTTTCATACGCACAAGAAGGACGCCAACAAACCTGTCCACTGAGAGGATTAATTCCGCCAAAGGTGAAGGTAGCCGCTGGAGGCGAAAAGGTTCCTTTCCCAAAGGCAGCACTGACTGTGTAAGCCGTTAGCTGATCCATTAAGTTAGGATCAGTGATTTCTACGTCATAACAGAAGGGCTCTAGCGCATTGACCAGCAGGGTATCTCCCATTCTAGGAATTTCACCAAAGTCATGCTTGATCTCAGGTGGATCCCCAGGGGGTAGACAGTCTAGTATATGGATTTGAAAGTCTCGTTTATTCTCACTTAACAGGACCCCATCTCGCCATTCAAAGACAGAAATAGCAAAGACGAAAATTCCCGTTTGGTTAGGGGTGACCGTAATAAAGCCGGTTTCAGGATCTATATTGAAATTTTGAGAGCCAAAGGGGTCATTAAAAGAGTATCCCGGGGCAAACTGCACATTCCTGTAGGGAGGTGGTCCCATGGGGTTTCCTCCAGGTGTTACTACAGGATCATTTCCTCCCCTTTCCGGGTTTCCTGCCCCTCTTCCCTGGTTATTAATCCCTGTGTAGGGATTAGTGATTTGATAGGATAATGAGTCTCCATCAGCATCTGTTGCAGAGTGGTCAAATGAAAACTGCTGATCTCTACATAGAAAAACAGGAGGTACTTGGGTGAACTGAGGCATGGTATTGCAGGGAGCATCTCCTGGATCAGGAATAGAAGCCAGGTAGGTCACCCCTTCTCCTAGTGGATCTCTTAGGTTAGTTATGGCTTCATTCCTACAGCATCTGGCCCAGGCAATGTCATATCCTCCCGGTCTAGGAGGAAGAAATATGTTAGCGGTGTATATCCCCTCTTCCACACAGATTTGGGGAGGAGTGGCTACACAATTATCCCATCTTTCTGGCTGAATTTCAGGGGTTTGGGCAGGCCTGAAGATATTAATAAACTGGACAGCATTTCCAGTATTTCGATCAAAAATGAAAAGCGTGATCACATTGTCGAATTGTGCCCGTCCATTGATGCAATCCCGGTACAACTTCAGGGTGACCCTGTAGGTATAGTTAACGGGATTTATACATTCATAAAATAATTCTGATCCTACTATGTGGGTGGCATTAAGTCGAGAATAGCCAATAAGTAGAGTTGTCAGAAAGAAAAGTAAAAACTTTCTTTTCATTCGATAGTGATTAGTCTGCCGCAGGGTTCCAGAAATAAATATAGTCATATTAAAAACACCCTACCTATTCCTGAGCTGATTCTGGTCAGTTTATGATTATAAACCTCCAGGATACCAGCATGGAAGGGGTAGAATTGAACCATTCATATATACAGTTAGTTGTTTGACACGGGTAATCACCTGAAACTTAGGGCAGGGAAGATAGAATTTAGTGAAAGTAGGAATAAAGTGTACTTTTATAGATCATGAGTGAAACGCTTACCTCCATACAGGCGCCCATAGCGGAAGAGTTAATTTACTTTGATAAGTACTTTAAGTCTGCTATGCGCTCTGATGTAGCCTTACTAGACAAGGTTATGAGCTACCTGCTGAAGCGGAAAGGGAAGCAAATGAGACCCATGCTGGTCTTGCTGAGTGCTCAGGTATGTGGAGGGATTACGCCTGCTACTTACAGAGGGGCTGCCTTAGCAGAACTCCTACACACAGCTACCCTCATACATGATGATGTAGTAGACGAGTCTGATGAGAGAAGAGGCTTTTTCTCTATCAATGCACTCTGGAAAAATAAAATAGCTGTACTAGCGGGAGATTTTCTTTTCTCCAGGGGATTTCTCATGGCTTTAGAGCACGATGACTATCAGGCCCTCAAAATTATGTCTAAGGCTGTCAAGATGATGAGTGAAGGAGAACTCCTCCAGACAGAAAAAGCGCGCATGCTCAATATAGATGAGGCTATCTATTTAGATATTATCAGGGCTAAGACTGCTTCTCTTTTTGCCTCATGTTGTGAAACGGGAGCAGCAAGTGCTACAGATGATAGTGAGAAGGTAGAAAGAATGCGTGAGTTTGGAGAATTTGTAGGAATAGCCTTTCAGATTAAGGATGATCTCTTTGACTACGGGAGTGATGATGTGGGTAAGCCACGTGCTATAGATATACAAGAGAAAAAACTCACTCTCCCCCTCATTCATATTCTCAATAAAGCCAGTTGGGGGGAGCGAAGAAAATTGATCAACATAGTAAAGCGGCACAACACCCAAAAAGATAAGGTTCAGTATCTAATAGACTATGTATATGATAATGGGGGCATTTCTTATTCCAGAGAAGTCATGAACCAATATGTGGAAAAAGCACTGGACACCCTCAACTACTTTGAAGATACCCCTGCCAAAAATTCCCTCATTAGTCTGGTAAATTTTGCTATTACCAGGAAGAAATAAAGAGGGTCTAACCCCTTCATTCTACCCATTTTATTGAAGTTTTTCCCCCAAGATAGGCACATACGATAGTTTTTATAGGCCAATATCCAATTTTTCGAATAAAATTAATTATTGGCATCTTGCGAACTTTCCATTTTTCTGAGCAAAAGCTATTGACTTAACCTGTTGGTTATCATTTTATAATGGACATACTTAGGGAGAAGAAGTGTAAAGAAATGAATTTGGGAGCATGTAATATCCCTAAAATCAGTATAAAATCGATAGTTCATCAATTTTTACCCCCACATACTTGGAAAACTGACTTTATTCATCTTAATTTATCAGGAAAATATTAGATACAAATGAAAATCAAGAAACTTTCTTTGCTAACTATCCTCATGGCAGCGGGCATGTTCTTTATGGTATCATGCGCCGAGACTGCTGAGAAGGCTGAAGAAGCTGCTGACAGTGCAGTAGAAGCAGTAGAAGAAGCGGCTGAAGATGTAGCTGATGCTGCAGGAGACGCTGTTGACTCTTTAGGAGTTGCTATTGACTCTGTTGCTGCTGACGTTGAAGAAGCAGTTGACTCCCTGGTAGAGTAATTAACCACTCTTAGGAAAAAATGGGCCATGGTCTTTGATCATGGCCCTTAGTTGTTTATTGAAGTTTGGCTCTTACAGAGCCTCTCGCAGTGGCGCCCTGACGGGCCAGTGGTTTTTGGCTCCGCTGGAGCCGTTGGTATTCCCACCGCTGAGTAGAATGGATTTTTTAACCATCTCTTGTACCCCACCAATCAAATAGTGGATTCATGTACCATGTAGCGTCTTTCAGCCTCTGGAGGACTCGAAAGTTGGATAATCCACTCCTGTAAGGCAAGAGTAGGGGCACAAGTAAAGGCCCTGAGCGTTTATCCTTGTAATAAATATCGGACCTTCCTGGATACTCTCTTCCTGACTTGATATCTGATACTGGCAGCAGTCAGCACCATAAATACAAGAGAGGTTAGCCCTGCAAATACCCAACTCACATCTAACACCAACGGGAAGTCCAGAACCATGTCCCCAAAATAAAAGCACATAGACTGGCTTAGCATGATAGAAAGCGGGACTCCTATTCCTACAGCAACTCCTAATACCATGAGAACTTCCTGCTCAAAGAGATGACTCACTTGCTGATTCCGCGCACCAAGAGCCTTAAGAATTCCAATGTCCTTTTCTCTTCTGATCAGATTCAGATTAATCAGTATCACTATCCCAACTAAGGATATGGCTAAGGCGGTCAGCCCTAAACCCGTTATCACAAAGAAACTTCCTTCCAAATGGTCAGTAATGATCTGTCTGGTTAGGGCTGCTGAGGAGATGTGGGGTATTTCCCCCGTCTGTTGGCTAAAGAATGCTCTTAAGCCAGCCCTGAGGTCTTCTTTCCCCTCACTGAAAAGATAAAGCTGGTTCCAGCGGTTAAGCTCTTTGGCAGGCCTTAGTGCTGATGATGATCCTTCGGGTAATTTGATAATTCCCCCAAAGAGTAAGCATGTTGATTCTCCCTTATGATCCCAGACATGGATAGAATCTCCAGGACTTGTATGCCTAAAATCCTTACGGAGTCTTTGGGTAACATACAGACAGTTTGTGCAAGTGGTGTCCCATTCTCCCTTTATCATTCTGTTTGAAGGGATGTTAATCTCGGGAGTGATATGCGCGCAAAATAACCTTTCCGGGATATTCAGCACGGGGTTTTGGACTTCTACGGCTTCTACCCAAACATATTGTAGTTGCTTTATTTCTGCTGGGAAACCTGGCCCCGAAACAGATAAGCTATCAGCCTGATGGACATCTATGGCATAATCAAACAGACGGTTTTTCTCCAAACTATCCATTTCCTTCTTCAGGGATTGGGTCAGATTGAACCCGCTTAGTGTGATGCTTAATCC
>JBCCLI010000326.1:0-7601 GCA_039026975.1 Bacteroidota bacterium
ATCCACTGATCAATTTCTTGTATATCCCTTTTCATGGGAGAAACATTCCCTGAAACAAAATTGATAGGATTATTGATCTCATGGGCTATTCCCGCAGTAAGTTGACCTAAGGAAGCCATCTTTTCAGCTTGAACCAGCTGTGTCTGGGCTTGCTTGATCTGAAGATTTTGTTCTTCTAATAACTGATTCTTTTGGAGAATAGCCAGTTCATACTCCTCCTGTAATCCGCGGTAAAAGAGTAAAGAGAGGAAGGTGACAATGAAAATATTAACAATGATGTTAATGATAGCTCCTGCTTCCCAAGCTGTATTTGAATACTGGCCAAAATCGGCTAGCTGAGTGATGTAATACCAGGAAGCCAAGAAGCCTATGAGGGTAAAAAAGAGGTAGATATACATCCACTTTTTATCTTTAAAGATCATGCTAGGGATGATAACCATGGGGATGAAGTTCATAGGGCCATAAGAAGCAGGGGGCATGAGGGTGTTTACATAGGTGACAATACCAATCCCAAAGATCATCAGATAGTGTTTAGCCGCCAGATAACGCCTCAGATGATTGAGCCAAAGACAGAAAGAGAAGGAAATAATATTTACTGAGCCTGTGAAGAGGCTCACCATATCATAGTTAAAGAAATAGGGAATAACAGATAAGGAGAGAAAAATACAAATCCCCATCAAGCTGATTCGGTTGATCAACCCTATAGCCCTCCGTTCTGCGGGGTCCATTCCCTCCTGTATCCCTAGATGGATGAGCTTTATATGTAAATTCTTCATGTAGTAGCTAAGTACATCTACCTTTGTTAGTGGATGCGCCTACATCTGTATAGACAGCAAATTCTCAGTCAGGTTGAATGCTAGTAGCTGTAAAGGAGAAATTAATCATATTCTCCCAACAACCTCACAGCTTTCTCGTGTTTGATCTCCATGATGGGCGTATCTCGTGAAAATTTGACTTTTCCTTTCACACATATACATTTCTCTAGTAAGTCCACATGGGGCTGATAGGAGAAATTAGTGGTATACTCTTGCCAGATAGCCACAGAGAATATCTGATTAGGGAATTTTTTATCCAGGTTTAGGAAAATATGTCCATTACGTGTCAAGGTGGCACTAACTACCGTACCACAGATTGTTACCTTCTCACCTGTATCCGCAAAAAAGCGAGCTTGGACTGTATTATAGGTCAGATGGGGGAGTTCTTCCGGGTTCAGAGGTGCTACCTCTCCATTTTCTACTGAGGGCAGCCACTCTTCCGGATGATGCTGTTTTTCTATTTCCTGGTCCAGTTTAGGAAAGAAATTAATGCCTGTAAGGACTTCCACCTCATCTATAGATGCTGAGTAGGAGACAAGGGGGTAGAAACTTTTTTTATTTGGGAGTATGAATCCTATTCCTCTTTCATTTTTAACATCAACAATCACCTTGAAGAATTTTTCTGGGATAGATACCTTGTTTAGGCTTCTTTGAATAGGTGGTAAGGAGTCATGGAGAACAGGTCCGGTCACCACGTATAGCTCTGTTTCTGGATGACTGATGATATATCCCCGCATAATTCCTTCCAGTTCCGCCCATATGCCTCTGTTCAGTTCGGGCAGCTGGGGAGACATATTAGAGTAGAAATAGGATTCTGATAAGGCCGTTTCAGACCAGCGGAAGTCCGCAGAAGGCGCCAGGTGGCCTCTATCATACCCATATCCGTCATACTCAAAGGTGCTATCTTCTTGAATATATTTCAGGAAGTAATCCACCTCCGTGGCAGTACCTGTGGTTACCATGGGATCAACTCTAAAGTCATTGGTACGGCCTATATTTCCCTTTATAATGTCAGGTAAAACCATGTGTGCCACCCATTTAGCTTGCTCATGCCGTTCATCATATACCAAAGACATAGCAGAATGCTGGATGACTGTTTCTTCTGAATTTAGTTCCGGCAGTACGTACTGCTGGAGATCACGCTGAACCTTTTGAAGCTTAAGCTCTTCTAGTTTGGCTAGCAGGTCTTCTCTGTATTCTTCGCTACTAGAAATCTGCTCGCTAAGGCCTGCTATCTGTACTTCTAGCTCTTGGGCAGGGAGAATTCCTATTATCAGCAGAAAAGTGAGGGTACTACTAAATGCTATGCGGTTCATGCTAAGGAGTGTCATACAGTTTGCCTCTATTGATAGGAGAAAATAGCAGCAAGTAACCTATCTAGTCTACTTTCCTATCTCCTGCTGCTAAGATACATTCTCATATTGAAAAAGGAATTTTCATTTTGAGAAAAATTGAATTGTTATTCATCTCTTAATCCTTTGATAGTAAGCTTTTTGGCTAAAATAAAGGGACTGGCATCACCTTTGACTTTTTTGGATAGCATAAGCATTTGAAAACCTAATTTTTCATTATGAAAAGACATGTGTTGCTAATAACTGGAGTAGTCGCCCTACTGGCATTCTCAAGTTGTAATCAGAAAAAACTAGCTCAACTGGAAAGCCAGAATGATGAGCTGCTACGCCAAAACCAGATGCAGGATTCCATGCTCACAGAGTTTATGACTGCATTTGACCAGTTTGAGGACAACCTATCCCTTATCAGGGAGCGTGAAAACCTCATTGAAGTGAATGCGAGTGATCCTGAATTTAGGGTATCTAACAAGGAACGCATCACTGATGGGCTTGAACAGATTAATCTTTTGATGGAAGAAAACAGAGCCATCATAGATGATCTGAATGGAAAAGTCAAAAACCTGGGCGTCAAAAACAGACAACTCAGAAACTCTATTGCCAAGTTAACTGAAAAGATGGAAGTCAAAGATCAGGAAATCCTGGCCATGACAAATCAGCTAGCTGCCCAAGAAATTGTGATTGATTCTCTTTATACTGCTAATTCTCAATTGGCAGTAGCTAAGGATGAACTAACCATGAGATCTGTAGAGTTAGGAACTCAGGTAGATGAGCAGGCTAGTCGCTTACAAGCTCAGGAAGATGAACTTACGGCGAAGACATACGCCTTGAACACTGCTTACTATGTAGCAGGAAACAAGAAAGAATTGAAACAGCTCAACGTATTGGATGGAAAGAGAGTTGACTCTCGCTTAGCCAATGACTCTTTCAACCGTATTGACATTACCCAGGTGGACCGTATTCCTGTGGAGGCCAAAAAGGTGAAACTGCTCACCAGCCACCCAGAAGGTTCTTATAAGTTTGTGAAGGCCAGCAAAGAAGAAACTAACCTGGAGATAGTAAATCCAGATGAGTTCTGGCGTACTTCCAAGTACCTGGTATTGTTGACAGATTAATCAGCGACATGTGTAGTGCATCGCAATTAAGGGGGCCGTCCGTAAAAGGGCGGTCTTTTTTGTGTTGATTCTTACGCTGATATGCGAAGCCGAAAAGAGATTTAACGCCTATTCTTTGCGGATTCGTGCCTTGGCGTGGCATCTTCAAAGGTTATTAACTATCCTTTGTATCCCATCCTTAATCAAAGGAGAATTGAAGTTTATTAATAGGCCGAGCTTACATTTAGCTAATCTCAAATAGGTGAGTAGCTGCTTTTGGTGGACTTTGGCTATTAGCTCGACAGATTTTATCTCTAAAATTACTTTCTCATTAATAATTAAATCAGCCCTGAATCCCTTCTCAAGCTTCTGATCTTTCCAGATTAAAGAAATAGGGTGTTGGCGCTGAATACTGAAGCCCTGAGAATAAAGTTCATAGGCTAAGATTTCTTCATAAACAGATTCGAAAAGACCAGGTCCAAGTTGGGTGTGAATGAGGTAGGAGGTATGAACGACTGCTTTCGCAATATCGTTTTCACTCATGTGGCTTAAGTTTTGTAAAGATAGAATATACTTTTTCTGAATTTAAATTGCACGCAAAGCCGCAAAGGCGCCAAGAAAAAAACTTAAAACTACTTTGCGACTTCGCGTCTTTGCGTGAATAAATTTTACTTTTTCATCATCCTAAAGAATACCAAAGCCCCTACAATTACTATTGCTAGTACCACCCACAACCAGTAGTTAGCCCCTCCACTCTCCATAAACGCTTCTTTCTGCTCCACCACTACCATCTGGTTGACAGGCTGATCTACTAACACCTGAGGAGTGGCAGAAGTCCATTTCACGATGATGCTATCCACTTTGGTGGCTTCTCCTAATCCGAAGTGTGCATAGGTGGCATTCTGAGATAAATGACTGGACCCCCCTCCATCTATATCCCGCATCATTCGCTTGCCATTGACGACTATCTCTACTCTTGAACCCAGTCCATGGGTTTCTGACTTATTCCCTTTCAGTTTTACTTTCAGCCAATTCCCTGAGGGGGAATCATTTCTGTATAAGCGAGTTACGGTGGAAGGTGCGTAGGGCAGGACAGGAGCCTGATTTACTACCAGCACATCCAAATCTCCATCATTCTCTATGTCGAACACCACAGACCCTCTTCCTATCCCAAAGTCCTGGATCCCAGCCTTACTAGCTATGTCTGTAAAGTGTCCTGTTCCATCATTCAAGAAAAGGAAGTCTCCCATAGGCTGGTCGTTGGGATTGAGGTCCCCATTAGCTACGAAGAGATCCAGGTCTCCATCATGGTCAAAGTCGGCGAAGTTGGCTCCCCAACTAATGGTGAGCACATCCATACCGGATTCTGTGAGCATCTCTTTGTAAGGCTTTCCTTTACCTTGGCTGACCATAAACTCGTTAAAGCGTATATCAGGGAAGAGGTAGTCCATATACCCGTCTTCGTTAATGTCTCCCATAGCTGTCCCCATAGAGTTGATAGCCAGATCCATCTCCAGTTCTTCTGCTACGTCCTTGAATTTCTTTTCCGGATAAAGATTTTCCAGCATTACGTTAGGCGTAGCCTTATACCCAAAGTCATGATTCACCATGAGATCCTGGTCTCCATCATTATCGAAGTCGTGAAATACACCTCCAAACCCATAGCCTTTAAAGTCCAGCCCATAGTCTACGTATACATTTTTGAAGCTCTTACCATTCCTATTCTCCAGTAAATATCCTTTAGATACCTGATTAGCGCTTACTATGGTCTGGTCATTGATATAGGTAAGATCCCCTTCGTAGTTTTTGAAGTAATTACCTACAAAGAGATCCGGGTAGCCATCCGCATTAAAATCCCCAAAATTGGCACCAGTACTGAAGGAGTTCAGCTTATCTAGCTTAAAGGCAGAGGTAGCATCCGCAAAGGTCATATCTCCATTATTCAGGAATAGAAGATTTTTGGCTCGGGGAATTTTCTTTGTGCTGTCCTTAGTAGTGATGGTGGTAATGAAGAGGTCCACCCAGCCATCTCTGTTCACATCCGCTCCACTTACACCCTGGGTTACATAGCCTTTAGTTATTTCCAGTCCTGACCCCTCATAGATATTTTTGAAGGTCCCATTTCCCTGGTTTAGGTAGAGCACATCTTCATTCATCCCACTGGTAATGTAGAGATCATCATAACCATCTTCATTAAGGTCAAAGACACATATGCCTCCCCCGAACATCCCCTCATATACCCGGAATTGGTGATGTATACCTGCCTCTTCTGTGATTTCTGTAAATATCATTTGAGAATAGGATGTACACATTATCCCCATTCCTAGCAGAAAGAACAGCCCTATTTTTTGTAATTCCCGTATCCTCATTTTTCTGAAGTCTCATTTCGCCATGTCAGGCTGTTTACATTTTTGGCTATGGTGGTGCCTCCGTCCAAGCCTACCTGATTATCCTGATGCGTATGTATGCCTCCATAGAAGCGGGAGTCAGCCGTCTCTGTGGCTACCTGCCAGAATGACTCGAAGTCCTGAGCCACAAAGTCTGTATCTCTTAATTTATCCCGCTCTCTCCCCACGTGGGCACTATCCGTAAAGGAAAAGGTATCACCGTATACATCTATCAATACAGTAGCCATAGCTGCCGCCTGTATAGCATGGCCAGAGGGAAAGGATGGAAAGGGAGGGTCCGGCCAGAAGGAGTCCCAGGTAGGATCTATGAATTTAGGGACAAAGGTATTAGGTCTTTCTGAGAAGTGGTGATACTTCCACTTCCAGCATTGGATGAAGGCATCTGCACAAGCCATACCCACTCTAGCATAGGTCTCAGCTGCCTGTATTAATGGTACTTCTGCCTGTTCAATGGCTATAGAAGCCAGATAGAAAGAATGCCCTGGAGGCGTAAAGGTCTCATCAGGATCATCAGACCACCAGATGGCTACCTGCTTTTGTTCCTGGGTCAGGGCTTTCTCCTGTTCATAAACAGCCTTAAATTGTTCGTAATAAGGAGAACCTTCCGTGGTATCATAAGGAATCATTTCCGGTATAGGTAATTCTGCATTTACTTTGAGAAAGGTCCTATTTTTTCCCCAATAGGGATGAAGAGGATGATGACTGAAAGATTGGGCATATAAGGGTGGTTTCCAAGAACCAGGTCTTTCTGGAAATATGACTTCCTTATCAAAATTGTGAAGGTAGCCTCTATGGCCCCCGTCTGTTTTAGACCAGGCAAAGATAGCTATTGCTACTTCCCGTCCGTACGCTTGAGACCGTTTTACTGTTCGTCTGTCAGTAGCTTGATGAGCGAGAGAGGTATGGATGATTTGCTCCAGAGAATCTATCTTTTCTTTATTCTCATCAGAGGTCTGGTTATAGATACTATCCAGGATAGTTGCCTGAGCTGCATTTAAGGAGATCAGCCAGTCATATTCTGTTCCTTCCTCTGGTGTTGGAAGGTCAGTAAGCTCATTTAGCTGCCCAGCTAAGGATTGATAAGCGGGATACCCGTGTACCACACTCTCATACATAGTCAGGCCTATATAGCCAAAACATCTGGAGGCGTAAGTAGGCGAATTAGCTGGGGTGAACTGTGTGATGTATAGGCTCATATCCGCCCATGCAGAGCTAACGTCTAAGGGGCTGTATTCATTAGTAATCTCAGGCTGACAAGCTGAGAAGAGAGCCAAACACAAACTGAGTTTCAGATATATCTGAATCCGATTCATAAAGCAGATAGTAGTTGAGAATTAAGTGTATATGTGAGCATAGGTCCAGCATTCATGCCCAGTATGAGTTTGTTATCCATGAATAATGCCGATCTCACATCTCCTTTGATTCGGAGTCCTGATCTGGTCTGAGGGACATAGGAGAATGATCCTATCCCTTCTCCCAGCATAAGCATACCATAGTTAGCATCCATCTTTCCCATCCTGAGTTTAGTATGGTTATCATTTCCACAGAGAAGTAAGTCCTTTTTCCCATCCTGATTCACATCCAGTAACTTAATGGTATGTACAGGCGCATACTGGACCTCTTTAGGTAAGGCAGATAATGAATAAGTTCCATCTTCCTGACTGAGAAAGATAGAAGTAGAAAGATGATTAATACTCAAATGACCTGCCTTTTTCAATCTGTTCTTTCCTATAGCTTCTGATAATGATACATCCGCATAGCTCTCATAAGAGGTGAAAGTAGCTCTCAATCCCCCTAGCTGCCTAAGGAGTTCATCGCGGGTAATATCAGGATAGCTTTTTCCCTGTATATAATAGCTCACTAGCGGATCTACTGATCCATTCTCATCAAAATCATCGTAGAATAACTCCAAGGGCGTGGCCTCAGAAGCGGAAA
>JBCCLI010000327.1:0-7584 GCA_039026975.1 Bacteroidota bacterium
ACTATTCTGACTTATGTATGCCTTAGCGTATCCCTCATAGCCATCACCATCTTCATTATACCAGCTTACCCCTCCATCATTTTGATTCCCTTTTGCATTTAAAAAAGCCGCAAACTGGGCATTGGTGACTTCTGTTTCAGCAAGATAAAAGGTACTAATTGTAATGTTTACCCCAGCTCTACTGAAAGTACCTCCCGAAATCCTGATCATCCTGGGCTTAGGTATCAAGTCAGTAGTATTGATGGATTCTCTTTTCTCAGTGAGAGAAATTAGTTTTTCTATCTCTCTGATCAGGTCTCTGATTTCCTCTGTATCCCTAACGGATTGGGCTTCCTGGTAGTAAGCCAGAGCCTTTTTAGGATCGGTTGTTTCATTCAGGCCCTGATCACGTAGGGTTACATACTTCTGATCTTTTTGAATCTCAATTTTGCAATCTGCTATTTTCCGTAGAAGTTCCTCTGTCTTCTTCAATGCATACGCTTCTTCATAAGCTTGTTGGGCCGCTTCCCAGTTTCCATATTGATACTGGAAATCTCCATTTTGAATGAGCCTTCTGTGGTTAATGGAAACCTGATTTGAGAAATCTGTTCTTATAGATAGTGGAATACCCACAAGGAGATTTTCCGGGACTTTCCAGTAGGCTATCATTTTGAGAATAATGTTAACGGATAGACAAGTGGCTTTAACGGGATCAGTAGTAGTTACCATTCCTACTAGTTCTTGCTTTCCATTAATGACTGCTCCTCCCGAGCTCCCTGAAACCACTCCTGCAGGGTTGATGGTAAAAAAATCATCATCATATCCTAAGCTAGTAGTCTTTATGGCTGACCCCAGGTTTATGTCCCAATTATTTCCATATGGATGACCAATCACACGTATGTTTTCCGCAAGTTGTAAGCTGCCAGTATATGGAAGAAAAGAGGGAGGTAATTGGGAAGCTGGCCCTTTATTAGCCATAATAATGGCAGCATCCTTAGCCTCATCTACCTGAAAAATAGTGCCATTAACCTCTCTTCTATTAAAAAACCGTACCCGAAGATCAACTTCACTTTCAATAACATGTAAAGCAGTTAAGACATAAACGCTTTCATCATCGTATCCTAGTAATATCCCTGCTCCACTTTCCCCACCGCATGTTATTAGGACTACCGCTTCCTTGACACCCTCTTGCCCATATACCTTCCCTAATACTGTAAGAAAGCAAAACAGAATCCCTAAAAGTTTCATGAAGTTAGAATGAATGATACAGCAAGATAAAGATTCTTTCCAATATCCCCTGATCCTCTTTCGGGCAGTGGCCCTACTAAAGGAGCAAGGGTAAGGTGTCTTTGGCCAGATGGCGCAGGACATAAAGCGGGACAGGCATTAGCTCGGATGGGGTGTCCGTGAACACCACATAGCTGGCAGATGCCTGTATTGGCGGGACGGAAGCCGTTGTTGTTGTTCCTGTTCGAGGGGTTGTTGTTGTTGCGGTTCGCTACACGCAAGTTGGATGGGTTGTTGTTCCAACTACCCCCGCGAAGGACACGGTTATCGCCCTTATCAGCTTTATGCCCGAATAGAAGATACGATTCTTTACAAGACTTCCTCTACCCATTTCCTTCTTACATTCAAGCTATCAAACCAGCTTAGGTGTGCCCATCTGCTCTCCAGGCTGGCTACCCATTTCTCTTGAGATAATTTTCCTTCCTGGTAGGCTTTCTTCTTTGCCAAAAGGCTTCGTTTGCTGCGCTTCAGATTAATGGGATGAATACGGATGTACTCAGTAAATATCCTGGCTCCCAGAAAACTTAAGCCATTTACACGCTGATTTAGGTAGCTACTATTGGGTTTTAGCTTTAGCTGAAGGTATTCCTCTAGCCAGTCTTGAATGGTATTCTTATGCTGCTTGAGCTCCTCTTTATCAACTGAGAACAGCACAAAATCATCCATATACCTTAAGTAACCCTTGATCCTTAGTTCTTCTTTCACAAAATGGTCAAAAGGGTTTAGGTAGACATTCGCGAAAAACTGGGAAGTAAGGTTCCCGATGGGAAGGCCACATCCGTTCTCTCCTCCATTCCGAATGATTTTTTCTATGAGACACAGAAGCCTTTTATCCTTGATTTTTCTTTCTATCAATTGCAGCAAGGTATCATGATGGATAGAAGCAAAATACTGTTCTATATCCGCCTTAAAAAACCAGCGATTTCTCCTTAGAAAGTGCCGGGCACGAAGTAGGGCGGCATGCGTACCTTTCTCCTTTCTGGTAGCATAGGAATCATAGATGAAGGTAGGATCAAATATGGGCTCCAATATTCCGACTACTGCGTGGTGTACTACCCTGTCTACAAAAGGAGCTACAGCTATTTGTCTGCGTTTGGGATCACGAATCATGAAATACCTGTAAGGAGCAGGCTGATAGGTTCCTTTCTGTAAGGCTTCCGCTAGCCTCAGTAAGCGGTATTCCAAGTCAAAGTGAAACGCATATAATTCCCGGGTTTTAGTGGCTCCTTTTCGGGCCTTCTGAAAGGAGGCCAGCAGGTGAGGAAAACTACATACAGTGTCAAATACCTCTCCTTTTCTTTTCATATGGTTTTTCATTTAACATACCCTATCATGAAAGTAAGCATTTTCACCTTCCCTTTTGAGCCGGGATCAGGAGGCTTTGACACCTACCCGCTCGAACAATTTTGTCTGGATAAGCATGTCCTGGAGATCGTTCCCTACTTTTTTCAGCAGGAGAATCAGGCCTACTGGACGGTACTGGTAAGATACCGTCTTCCTACACCTCCTGCAGCAGCCTCTTCTAAAGAAAGAGTCCTACTCAGTGAAAAAGATCAACTCCTGGCTAAAAGACTAAAAGAATGGCGTAGCCTGAAAGCCAAAGAGCTCGGATGGCCTCCTTACCTGATTTTTACTCAACATCAGCTGATGGAATTTGTCAGAATGAAAATGACTACCAAAGAAGGCTTTGGACCTGTAAAGGGCTTTGGTACCAAAAAGATCAAGCGGTTCGGAGAGGATATTCTAACCATCATCCAGGCATTTACAGCAGAAGAGTCATGAGTAGCAAGTCCTGGCAGTACCCCCTCTTTCAGCACTGGTATAAGGCAACCGACTGGCTGATGGATAAAACAGCTATGCTTCCACGCTCAGTAAGACCTACCTTGGTTAAGCGGATGGATGATTATGCACTGGATATACTAGAACTGATTCAGGAAGCCATTTTCTCTCAGGCTAAGGTCCGCAGGACTAAGCTTAGGGCCATTAACCTAAAGCTGGACAAGCTCAGAATCCTAATCAGGCTCTGTCATGACAGGCAATATATTTCTACCAAGCAGTATCAGCATGCAGCTGAGTTACTGGATGAAACAGGGAGAATGGTGGGAGGCTGGCTGAAGATCTTATGAGAGATTAGGTCATGAGTAGCCTATATATGCCTCTTGCTGCACCTATGTGGCCCGGCCTGTCACATGCTGTGTCACATAGGTTCACACTGTTTTTACACGTTTTCTCCACTAACAGTGGGAAGTGGACTCGTATTTTTTTTGAAGGTCTGGCACACTAAAAGGATAAAAGGCAAAAAAGATCAAAGTCAAGGGGTCCTGGCGGGACGGAAGCCGTAGCCGTTGCTCCTGAGCGAGGGGCCGTAGCCGCGGAACGCTACACGCAAGACGGATGGGTCGTCGTCCCAACTACCCCCGCGAAGGACACGGCCATCGCCGTTTGTTGGGCCAGTAGGATCAGTCTGAGGTCCAGAGGGATAACTTCCATACCAGTGCTGACACCACTCCCAAACATTTCCCGACATATCATACAGGCCTAAGCTATTAGGTCGGAAAGAGCGTACTGGAGCTAAGCCTTCGTAGGTATCTGTTCCTCCTGTCCCATCATAATTTCCATAGGTCCTGAGCTCTGCTTCATCATTAGTACCAGCATAGGAAGTTCTATTAGCCGCTCCCCCTCCAGCTGCATACTCCCACTCTGCTTCTGTGGGTAAGCGGTAAGTGTTTCCTGTAATTTCAGATAGCCACTGACAGTAAGCCCTGGCAGCGTACCAGTTTGAATTAATAACCGGATAGTTTTCTCTTCCTCTTTCTACTACCCATCTGCCTCTAGCATCCTGTCGTATATCTCCTCCATCAGGATCATACCAACTTGTTCCTTCCTCTTCCTGATTCCCTCTATCGTTCAAAAAGACCACAAACTGGGCATTGGTTACCTCTGTTTCTGCCAGAAAAAAATCACTTAGGGTAACGCTATGAATGGGCTGTTCGTCATCATCTCCCTCATTACTCCCCATCTGGAAAGTGCCGCCCGCTATAAAGACCATCCTTGGAAGATTAGGCTGATCTGTTATGACCAGGGGAGAGGTGGTGGTATCTACTGCTGAGATAGGACCACCTATGGCAGAAGAGTCTGGTATTAGCTCTACTGGTCTTGTATTTGAGCTCAGCAAGGTATTCGTAGTTGAATCACTAAGCAGCATAGCGAGTAAATCCTCTATTTCCGGGTCTATTTTCTGTTGAACAACAGTCAGTAATGACAGCATCTCATTATCTATAGGGGGATGGGTGAGGATACCTACCGCAGCCTGAATCCAGACTTTTCTATAAGAGTCAGCTAGCAGGTTTCCCACGCTGACTTTTACTACACTATCCCAGACAGCCTGACTATTTAGGATAGCTAGCGTAGCTGCTCGCACTTCTGGATAAGGGCTATCCAGCTTATCTAATAAAGCCATTTGTAGGCTATCTGCTATGCTAGCCTGTGCTAGGAGTACACTATCAGGAGGATAAACTGTATCAGAAAGGATCTCCCTGTTTAACAAACTAGCTAAATTAGGTCTTTGCTGTGTCCAGCTGCTATCTGCGGTCAAGGAATCTACCTCTCTAGCTCTTAAGGTATCTCTCAAATATGCCCAAGATAATCCGGCAGCATATGTGGGTTTTTGGGTCTGAAGTATATTCGTAGCTTCCAAAGAAATCCAGCTTAGTAAAGCAGCTTGAAAATTTTTCTGATTATACAGAATTCGTCCACTATTGTACGTAAATAGCTCCAGATTATGCTGCGCAGAGGCAGAATCTGTCCCCATGATCATAGCTCTCTCCCAGGCAGAAAGGGCTTCAAGGGGATTTCCGTTTTGATACAAGCTTATCCCTAACTCATTATAGTAGGCCGCCGAATCTGGAGCTGTACTTAGCCCCCAGCTATAAAAATTAGCAGGAGGTGCTTCCCTATTCATGAAGATAAATCCTACTATGGCTAATAGTAGATAGCATATTCCCATTAACCAGCTATTTCTAAGCTGTGCTTTACGTAAGGAGGGAATAGGGGTATCTATATGCCCAGTCTCCCATAGGTAGAGTAGCTCCTGCTGGGCCTGTTTGTTATCTGTTTCCAGTATGGCTCGCTGAACAGCCATCTGGATGTGGTGTTCCTGTCTGGCAAAAGCCTCTTCTGGTAGAATGACCTCTTCCAGCATGTTCAGCACAGCCAGACGAGCGATCATTTCTACTTTTTCAGGTAAGATGCCCGCTAATTCTTTCCGCAGCTCATCAGGAATATAGGCCTCCTGTAGCCATGGGATCTGAGCCAGCTTATACAGATTGGCATAGGTAAGAAGAATTGCGGCATCAAGCTCCTCTTCTAATGCTTTTCCTATGGCCAGGGTTACTTCCCAGCGGGGTTCAGGATGTATAGTAGTAGCTGCTACCCATAGCAGGAGTTCCTTCCCTAAAAAGAATTCCAGCCCTGCTAACTCGTTAAGATTATAAGTAGGCTTTGACTGTTCTTTCCGAGCAAGTTCCTTGAGTTGAAAATAGTCAGGAGGCTCATCTGAGAGGGTTTCTACTAGCTGCAGTTGAGAACTTAGATCTGCTGTAAGTAGCACAAAGTGTTGATAGACCAGATGATCTGTATAACCCCATTCAGAAGGGGTCTTAGGTGTTAGCCATATACGCTCTTCCCACCGGAGTAGGCCTTCTACTGCCCAGCTGGTTAAGCGAGCCTGTTTGGGATGTGCCACAGAAGAAGTATCTCCATAGATCAGCAGACGCCTTTCTCCATACGCTTGATATAGCTGGTCCAGACTCATTCTAAGCGGAATCTCTTCATGCCCTTCTTCCTGGTAGCACGCTCTGGGATCTTCTTCATAGTAGAAACGCTCAAGGATCACATCCTCTTCTTGTAGCACTTGCATCAGCATACTAAAGAGCCTGGCACTATGATCATGCTGAGCTTGTTTGTCTATCAAGACCAGATAGGCAGAAGGAGCAGATCGGCGGAGATAGGCTATCTCAGGTAAGCCCGCTGCACTTACAGTAGCTGTGACACTAGCCGGAATATCCAGCTCATTGGCATAGCCTCTTTTTCGCTGCCTAAGTGCATCAGCCAGGCTATATATCTCGTACTCAGGACTAAGTAAATACTCCTGAGAAGGGAGAGGCAAGGTATAAGGAGGCTTCTCTCCCGCCTGGAACTGTTCTTTAAGCTGGGAAAGGGAACGACTTTCTTGGAAACGCCTTAGTAAATAACGATATATCTGCCATAAAACCAGCAATAAACCCAGCCAAGCAAATAGAATCCAAAGTACCCAATCTGTAATTCCTTCTTCACTGCTTACAGGTTCTATCACAGGAGTAGGAATAAGAGGGGCATCCTCCCCAAAACGGTTAAAATCTATGGTTTTGGTAGTAATAGCGTGGCAGTCTATTTCTTCTCTCTGTCCCAGATAGTAAATAGCCAGCTGAATAGTAAGCGTGTCATTAATTCCTACAAGAAAGAAAGCCTTTCTACCATAGAATACGTTATCAGCTATTCTCCACTCATATACAAGTTCTTCATTTTCAATAAGACTATCAGGTCCAAGGGATAGGTTTCCTTTCACTAATTTAGGACTGAAGTCCAGAGGGGTAGGTTTAGGCCTAGGATTGATGGTCAGCTTGTAGGTAGTATCTATGACTAGCTCTCGCCAAAAGTGTTTTTTAATGACTTGAAGGGATACCGGATATAGCCCTGCGGAATCAAAGGCGTGTATGGCAGATGAGGCAGCGTACTCCTTTCCCGCTATCTCCCATCTGTAGCTAAGAGATTCTCCCACTTTTAAAGGAGGAAATACACTTGCCTGGAAAGTAACAGAATCCCCCACCCCTGGGCAGCTAGATGTTTCTATGTTAATAATGGGTGGTTCAATCGGCTCAGTAAACCAGAAGTAAACCCCAATAGAGGGTAAGATGAATAGAATCAGGAAAAAGAGCCATTGCCACTTGCTTTCATCAGGTATGTCTTCTGCTCTTTCCTCATCTTCCTGGGATGAGGGTAAGTCCTCTGCCTCAAGCAGGGCTTTCACATAAGGGGTTACTTCTTCTTGAAGGTAATCCTTAAAAATCTTGTAGAAAAGATCCTGCTCCGCCTCATTTCTGGCTATGAGCGGACACAGCATATAGCCTAGGCTCTCTGCTTGTACTTGCTGTTGTTCTATATGCCATATTATGGAAAACTCCTTCTCCCATCTTACTAATAGCTGCTGGATAGCCAAACGCCTCTTAGGGCCTAGCTGAAACTGAGCTAATTCTAGCTTTATCAGAAGGCCTTCCAAGG
>JBCCLI010000328.1:0-7546 GCA_039026975.1 Bacteroidota bacterium
ACTGGCAGGAAGTCCTGCCCTAGACGTAAGTAACGCCTCTTCATTCCCTTACACTGACCTTGTAGGTAATCCTAGAATTCTGAATGGCAAATCTGATATGGGTGCCTATGAATTCAGGGGTGAAGTATGCGGTACATCTGAAAGATTATATGTGGACATAGATGCCAACGGCTTAGAGAATGGCTCCTCATGGATAAATGCCTATTCTGATTTACAAGATGCTCTAGCGGAAGCAAGAAGCTGTGAGACAGTCAAAGAAATATGGATAGCAGAAGGAACCTACTTCCCCTCCCAAACTGGAAATCCAGATGATATATTTAGGCTAGTTAGTGAAGTGTCTGTCTACGGGGGCTTTTCAGGAGGAGAGACTGATCTTTCTCAAAGAGACTGGCAGGCAAATGAAACTATCCTTTCAGGTTTCATCGATTGTAATGAGGCTAATTCTGATTGTGATGCCAGATCTGATGTAGTAGTTATTGGAGAGGATCTGGCAGAAGGAACTATTATAGATGGTTTTACCGTGACAGGAGCGGCTAATGGCCTTTATATTAGTAATAATCTGCACGGTAGGGATGGAGGAGGTATGATTCTTACTGTGTCCGATGTCAATAATGTCTGTAAACCTACTATCCAAAACTGCCGATTCATAAATAATGATGTCATTAGTGGAGATGGTGGGGGCATATATGTTTTTCAGGCAAGCCCGATTATTCAGAATTGTCAGTTCATATCCAATTTTGCAGAAACAGATGGAGCAGGTTTATTCCTATTTGGAACGGAAGAAATGAAAATTTCCAATTGTTCTTTTATACGTAATATCTGCTATTTTGCAGGTGGAGGAATAGCCTCATACATTCCTAATCTGGAAGTAGAAAATTCTCTTTTTTCCAATGGTTTTGCTGAAATAGACGGAGGGGGAGCCATATACACTGCCCTAGGTAGTAACCTGACTGTTCGCAACTGTACGTTTACAGAAAACGATGTAGATGAGGGAGAAGGATCTGTTTTCTACTTTGGTGGTACTACACTCGCCTATAACTCCATTTTCTGGAGAAATGGCAAAGGACAAAGAAGTGCATTTCCTGATGATTTTGATCCAGAAGATCCCTTTAATGGTAATCTGGAGGATTTAGTGCTAAGCCACTGTATTTACCAGGATGGATGGCCTGGCTTTAATAATATAGACGCAGATCCCTTATTTATAGATGTATCCAGTAGGAATTTTAACCTCCTTCCCTCCAGTCCCGCTATAAACGCGGGGATTAATAGTGAAGTAATTCTCCCTCTGGACCTGGCAGGCAATTCGAGAATAGTAAATGGAACCGTAGATATAGGAGCTTATGAATTTGGTGGGACTACTTGTACAAATGATACTATCCTATTTGTGGATATAGATGCAGAAGGCCTAAATGATGGCTCCTCATGGGAGAATGCCTTTACTAATCTTCATGATGCATTAGCTGAAGCAAGAAATTGTGAGGTAGTAAAGGAGATTTGGGTAGCTGAGGGCACCTATCAGACCACCACTAATAAAGATGAAGAAATTTCCTTCGAATTGGTTAGTGGAGTCAAAATGTATGGAGGGTTTAATGGTACCGAAATAATTCTAGATGATAGAAACTGGATTTCCTATCCTGTCACCCTTACTGGTCATGGTGGCCAGTTTACAATTGACAGGATTATTAAGGGTAAAAATTTAGACAGTAATACAGTAATCGACGGATTCATTATTTCAGAAGGTTATAATGATCACGGAGATTTTGATGTTGATAGCGTTCTAACTGGAAACGAAAAACTGGGGGCAGGAATGTTCTTGGTGAATAATCAGCCTGGGCTTGTTTCAAAACCTTTCATCCTAAATTGTGTATTCGAGGGGAATATGACCTACCATCAAGATGGGGCTGCAATCAATCTTTACAGAGTATATCCTGTAATTGAGAATTGTTCCTTCTTGGGGAACTTTTCAGATGAAGATGCAGGCGCTATCTATGCAGTAGGAAATGACAGCTTGGTAATTACTAATTCAATCTTTACAAGTAATGTTGTATGGGAAGCTGGTGGAGCCATATTCTCCAGACTTCCATTCATCGAATTCCAAAACTGTGGGTTCTACTACAATTTCGCTGAAAATGGCTTTGGAGGAGCAATCGCTAATCTGGGAGAAGTAGTACTTAAAAACTGTAATTTCTATGGTAACCAGGTAGAAGATGGGGGTACTGCGGCCGTTTCTGGTGGTCAAATATCTGCCGTTAATTCTATATTTTGGAATAATGGGAATCAATCTACTCCATTTCCCGATCCGAATGATCCCGAGAGATTCGAATACCGGTTTACCATAGATAGTGAAGCAGAGCTTACATTTTGTATTTATCAGGGAGGATGGCCTGGAGCAGGGAATCTGGATCAAGATCCAATGTTTGTAGATGTGGCAAACCTTGATTTCACCCTGCTTCCTTCAAGTCCAGCTATAAATGCGGGGCTAAATGCTGCAGTTACCCTCCCAATAGATTTAGCGGGTAACCCTAGAATTATAGAGGGAACCGTAGATATAGGGGCTTATGAATTCCAGGATATAATTAGTTCAGTAGTTACCCGCTTCTTCTTAAAAGATGCGGACAGTGATCTTACCCTCCAAGAGCTTACAGATGGTACTATTCTCAATTATGAGAATATGGGTTCTATAAATGTAGAAGCTTTGACAGAAGGGAATGTAGCTTCTGTGAAATTTGAGCTTCAGGGTCCTCTATCCGTAAATCGTACGGAGAACCGCATTCCTTGGGCACTATTTGGAGATAGAAACGGAGATTTTAGTGGATATAAGCTTTTCCCGGGACAGTACAGCCTGCGGGCTACCCCCTACTCCCTTGCAGGAGCTGTAGGCCAGGCCGGAACAGCAAAGGAAATCAGCTTTGAGGTATTTGGAACAGATGCTTCCCTTGTTGATAACCCATTTCTGATCAAACTGTATCCTAATCCCACATCTGGTATTACTACCTTTAATCTCCCAAATGATTGGCAGGGAGCCACTACTTTTAGGCTTATAGATAATCTGGGAAATGAGGTATGGAATTCTACCTTACCTCCCGGAAAGCGTAGTGGATCTATTAACCTCTCTCCTCTTACGGACGGTTTATACGTCCTAGAAGTAAGAAATGCAGAGAAAACAGAAACTACTAAAGTTATCATTTACCATTAACTGACAGAGAGAGCCTTGCATTAAAGCCAGGCTCTCTCTTCTATTTTCCATAAAGGCCTTATCTCTTTAATGTATGAGGAAAGGAAATATGAGAATATTCAAAATATTCCCTATATTTATGCGCTTTCCTGATTTAATTAAAACCTGAAACGCGTTACTTTTCAGGTTACATTCCATCAAATATTTACATTAACAAGCCAAAGCGTTCTTTTGGCTTTAGATCTTGCTCTAATATATCCGGGTGCATCTTCCGCAGATTATGTTGTACACATAGTGGATTATGAAGTTTGCACATCCGCTGATTACCGAAATACTACCCATGAAATATCTAACAGGCAGTTGGTTAATAGCTGCATGCCTGGGAATCCTCCTGTTTGGTCAGCAAGCTTTGCTTGGCCAGAATGAGCCCCAGTTTGAAAAATTTGTGCTGTTTAATACTGACACGGACCTACCTATCCAGGAGCTAACGGACGGAACTGTTCTCGTGTATGCAGATACCCTCCAACCCATTACCATCGTAGGTCAAAGCTCTGGAACGGCTGGAAGTGCTGAGTTCATCGTGTCTGGCCCCTTTGACTATGAGATAATAGAGAATAATGCCCCTTATTCTCTGAATGGAGATGGGGACAATGGCCCCAACTATTTTGCCTGGCCTTACTCCTTTGGAGTGTATACACTTACCTTTAACCTGTATGAAGACAGAAGTGGCAGAGGCACCATAGCAGACAGTAAAACCATCCAGTTTGAAATTAGAAAAGAGGAAGTAGCTCCTCCCCCACCCCCGCCAGTTCCACCTACCTTTGATTGCAAGGACAGCGAAGGAAGTAACATCAGAAAGCTATATGTAAACCAGAATGCTACGGGTGCTAATACCGGCCTAAGCTGGGAAGATGCCTATACCAGTCTACAAACTGCCTTTCAGATGGCCCAAGCCTGCCAAAGGGTAAAAAATATTTGGGTAGCTGCCGGAACATATACCCCTTCATCTACTGATAATCCTACAGAGTCTTTTGTCTTTAGAGATGAGCTAAGGGTTTATGGGGGATTTACCGGTGGGGAAGAAAAACTTAACCAAAGAGACTGGATAGCTAATCCCACCATCATGAGTGGAGCCATAGGGACAAGTAGCGCTACAGATAATTCCTGGCATATCCTGAAAGCTGATACCATTGAAGAGTCCATAGTACTGGATGGCTTTATCATCAGGGATGGATATGCAGGCGGTAGTAGTAGCGACAGACATGGCGCTGGTTTCAAACTAACTGATGTGGCTAAAGCTGAGATAGCTAATTGTACCTTTATGAATAATCTGGCTCCAGATGGGGACGGAGGAGCCATCCATCTATTTAACTCAACAGCTAAAATAGAGTACTCATCCTTCTATGATAATTCTGCCCGCGGTGATGGGGGGGCCATTTATATTCATAAAACCGCTAGCTCTATTTCCATAGATATCTGTACGTTCCAAAGAAACCAAAGTACCTCAGAAGAGGGGGGAGCTGTAGCTGCCAATGGAACACGCCAAAGAATAGTGAGTTCCCTATTCCTGGATAACGAAGCCAATCAAGGTGGAGGGGTCTATGTAGGAACAGGAGGCGTCTTGGATGTGCTAAATGGTACATTCTCAAGAAACAAAGCCCGTAATCAGTTGGGGGATGCCTTAAGGGTAAGGGGTTCTACCTCGGTCCTCAATAGTATTTTTTGGGGAAATGAAACAGATGATCCCGTTTCTGTGGATGGAACTGGTCTCATCATCAATTATTCTTTAGTAGAAGGTGGCTTTAATGGGATAAGTAACCTCAATAAAAATCCAAGATTCATTAATCCGGCAGCTGATGATTACAGCTTACTATACTATAGCCCCGTCATCAATACGGGCCTCACTAGCGGCTCTATTCTCGCAGATGACCTAGCAGGAAATGCCAGAATTTTGGGAACAGGCGTAGATATGGGGGCCTATGAGTTCCTTATCTCTGATGATGACTGTGCGGACGTGATCTATGTAAAAGAAGATGCAGAAGGAAAAAATAATGGTAAATCCTGGAAGAATGCATTTACTGACTTACAGGATGCCTTAGGCAGAGCTAAATTCTGTCCTGAGAAAGTAGAAATATGGGTAGCAGCTGGTGTTTACCGGCCCACTAAAGGTACTGACCCTGATATCGCCTTCCAGCTCCTGGAAGATGTAGAGGTGTATGGAGGATTTATAGGGAATGAAAAGGAACGCGACGAGCGGGACTGGGTAAACAACCGCACTAATCTAAGCGGAGACATAGCTACAAATGAGCTAGAAGATAATTCCTGGCACGTAGTCCGCGCACTAAACTGTGAAAATACAGCCGTATTAGATGGCTTTACCATTAGAAGGGGCTACGCTGGCGGCGAAGGGTATGAAAGACATGGAGCAGGAATTCTGGTCTTAAATAGCCAACCCCAGTTTGAGGCAAATCCTCTAATCATAAACTGTAGGTTCATAAAAAATATAGCCCCTGATGGTGATGGAGCAGCCCTATATAATGATAAAGGGAGCCCCATCATAGAGAATTGTTTCTTTTCCCAAAATGAGGCCAGAGGAGATGGGGGTGCCATCCTAACAGAGGGTCCAGATAGCCACCCTAAAATCATTAAGTGTATTTTCCAGAATAATCTGGCCAGAAAGGAAGAAGGAGGAGCCGTATTTAGTTTTAGCCCTACTATACTGGTAGATAACTCCATCTTTGCCCAGAATGAAGGAAATAAGGGCGGCGGTATGTATACCGGATCTAAGAGTGTGCCTACCATTATCAACTCTACTTTCTTTAGGAATACTACCCGTACCTCTGATCAAGGATCAGGACTAAATATGCGTGGCAACGGAAAAGTGGTAAACACCATCTTTTGGGATAACAATGGAGGAGACCCTATAGCTGCTTCCAAACAGCTTACAGAAGTAACCTTCTCTATTGTGCAAGGGGGGTATCCCGGACAAGGTAACCTTTCCTTGAATCCTCTTTTCCTTAATACCTCTATCTTGGATCTCAGGTTAACAGCATCTAGTCCTGCTGTCAATGCTGGCTCAAATTCTGCCTTTTCCCAGTTAACTGACTTAGATGGAAACCCCAGAATTCAAGATGGGAGAATAGACATGGGCCCTTATGAGTTCTTTTCTCCAGAACCTGTCTGCCCCCCAAACGCTATTCTCTATGTAAATCAGGCAGCTACTGGAAGTAATGATGGTAGCTCATGGGAGAATGCCTTCACAGACCTACAAGATGCCCTGAAACAGGTAGCATTCTGTGATGAAGTATCAGAGATCTGGGTAGCTCAAGGAACCTACCTTCCTAGCCAGACAGGAGATGAGTTTACTTCTTTCGAGCTAGTGGATAGTGTGGCCCTTTATGGAGGATTTGATGGAACTGAAGTCAATAGAGGACAAAGAGATTGGGAAAATAATGAGACACGCTTAAGTGGTGTTTTGAGTAAAAGTCTTAGCTCCCAAAGGATTATATCAGCTGTAAGTGTAACTGGTGTCTTACTTAATGGATTTACTGTAGAAGGAGCTGTCTTAGATAGCTTTAATCCAGGAGGCTTTGCAAATGGTGCAGGGATGCTAATCTCAGGAACTGAAAGTGCTGAAGCTCAGGTAGTAGTAAGAAACTGTATTTTCAAACAAAATAGGATATTCAGTGCATTTGGTGGAGCTGTGTATGCAAACTATGCCAGAGCTTCCTTTTTCAATGTTCTCTTTATTGGGAACTGGGGAGAAGACCGCGGAGGAGGTATTAGTGCAAAAGATAGCAGAATCAGAACTTCCCGTTGTGTATTTACTCAAAACAACTCGGATACTTCTAGCGGTGGCGCAATAGATGCTGTAGACAGTAGGCTAAACATAGATAACAGCTTATTCACCTT
Source organism: Bacteroidota bacterium (assembly GCA_039026975.1). GTDB lineage: Bacteria > Bacteroidota > Bacteroidia > J057 > J057 > JBCBKZ01. The sequence continues at coordinate 7,088 of JBCCLI010000328.1, forward strand.
CAATGGAGCTAATGCTGGTGGGGAAGCTATCTATGCGAGAGCTACAAGATTAACTATCACTAACAGCACTTTCTACCGAAACGATGGGAATTTTCGAGAGGCTATTTCAATAGATGAGGGTAAAAAGGGCTTTATTATCAACTCTATCTTTTGGGATCACCAGGGAGCAGAAACATCGGAAGCCAGCCTTGATGACCCTAATAATGATATTACGGTTACCTATACCCTCATGCAGCATGGAAAGGAAGGTACTGGCAACATAGATGCTGATCCTATGTTCACAGATCCTGATAATGGGGACTTTACCCTCCAACCTGGTAGTCCAGCCATAGATGCAGGATTAGACTCAGTAGCTGTAGGGAATGTTGACTTAGCAGGTATGACCCGCATCCAGAATGCGGCCATAGATATGGGAGCTTATGAGCTGAATATAACCGAGCTACTTCCCGTCATTACGGG
>JBCCLI010000329.1:0-7540 GCA_039026975.1 Bacteroidota bacterium
CAACGCTGCAAGCCGCCCACAATCGGTGGCGTGACGGCCGTCCCACCAAATACTTATCTTTTCAAACAAAGCAGCAATTCCCGGTTTAGGTTTTATCTACTTTACATGAGTTAATTTACTGATAATCAATTAATAGTATTACGTCGCCTTCAGCCTGAGATACTTTTTTCCAAAGCAGAAAAAGTATCTAACAATGCATTGTCCCTCCAATGCATCCCTACAAGCCTCCCACAACCCGTGGAGGAACGGCCTGCCCGCCTGCATACATCATAATTCCTCCCATCATAATTCCTCCTCATTCTAGCTGAGATTTTTAGAAGTAACTATTTGATTATGAATACTATATTAAACCATTTGCTAAACCGGGAATTGCTGCAAACAAAGTTCTCCAAATACTAAGTAGTTGATTATCAGAGATAATTATCCAAAACTCGAGTTAATGTATGCTGATAATCCAGGCTTGAGGAAGCTGAACTTCGCTGGTTGTATTCACCATAGCTTGCTATTCTCTATACAAGCAGCTTGTCAGAAGCCTTCTTCCAGAATGTTCATCTAACAGTAATCTATTTCAAATATGACCTAAGACAGTAACATGGCTACAGCTGCCAGGAAGGTAGCTGCTAGCACGTAATACCTGAATACTTTCTCAGGTAAAATTCTCAAGAGGAAAATGCCTGTGATAGCACCCATAAATAAAAGCGGCAATACATAGATATCCATGATAAAGGTTTCCCAGCTAATGGTCTCCCAGTAATATATATGGAAAGGGAGCTTGATAGCATTAATGATGCAAAAGTACCAGGCGGAGGTACCTACAAAAGTATTCTTGGGTACCTTAAGGGTAAGAAGGTAAAACATAAGGATAGGACCGGCCGCATTCCCTATCATGGTAGCGATCCCGCCTATAATCCCTAAGCCGGCAGAAAAACCCCAGCCTTGTGGTATCAACACCGTTTTTTTCCAGTCCTGATAAAGCACCATAGCTACCCCCAGAAAGATGAGGAAGGCTATACAGTAAATAAATACCCTATCTGAAATGATGTTCCCAATAAAGGTACCCATAACAATACCTGCCAGGGTCCAGGGGATGAGTTTCCCTATGGCAGCCCAGGAAGCTTCCCTCCTGTAGTATAGCAGGGCAGCAGCATCTGCTACTACAAGTAAAGGCACCAAGATACCTGTAGAGGCCTTACCCCCGAACAGCGCTGCCATGAGGGGGATGACTATATTTCCTACGCCAGCTATGCCACCTTTAGACATCCCTACTATGAAGGCTGTAAGGGCTAATCCCACCCAAAGTCCTGTAGTCATTTCTTCCATATGTGCTTGATCAGCTTCTGTGTAAGGGCCGAAGGTAAAAGATATCTTTCAGCTTATGAGTACCTCAGATAAATATTCTTTTTAAGCAGGGAAAATGTTAATTTTGCCCTTTATATCATTTACCAAACCAATATGAAGAAAATTGCCGCGCTGCTCTGCGCTCAGATGTGCTTGATAGCCATGTATGGGCAAGTGAGAAAACACTCTGAAAAATTTGAGCAGTTAGAGTATGAACTGAGAGACCCTAATCAGTATCGCACAGCTTCAGGAGCCCCAGGACCTGATTACTGGCAAAACACGGCTGACTATGTGATAGAAGTAAGCCTGGATGATAAGAACAGGAAAATCACAGGATCAGAAACCATCACCTACACCAATAATTCTCCAGATCCCCTGTCCTATCTATGGATACAACTGGACCAAAATGTAAGAGCAAAGGAATCTGATTCCTATAAGATCCAAACTCAGGAAATGGGAAGCTATGTGAACCCCTTTGTGCTGCATGGTATTTTAGGAGATGACTTTGATGGCGGCTTTAAGATAGGAGCAGTCAAGGACACTGCTGGAAAAGGATTACCCCATATCATTAATAAGACCATGATGGCGGTAGACCTTCCCAGGCCCCTGAAATCGGGAGAGCAATTTTCTTTCTCCATTGACTGGTCTTACAATGTGAATGATAGATCCACCTTAGGATATGGAGCCAGATCAGGCTTTGAGTTTTTTCCGCAAGACGGTAATGCCCTCTATACCATAGCCCAGTTTTTTCCTCGTATGTGTGTGTATTCAGATGTGGAAGGCTGGCAAAACAAGCAGTTCCTTGGGGAGGGAGAGTTTGCCGTACCTTTTGGAAAGTATGATGTAAAAATCACCGTGCCAGCAGACCACGTGTTAGGGGCTACCGGTCTCCTCCAAAATCCGGAAGAAGTGCTGACAGAAACCCAGATGGCCAGGTTGGAAGAAGCCAAAACCGCCTCTAAGCCAGTATTGATAGTAACGGAGAAAGAGGCCAGAGAAGCGGAGAGAACCTTTGCTGAAGAGACTAAGACCTACCACTTTGTGGCGGATAGTGTGAGAGACTTTGCCTTTGCCACTTCAAGAAAGTTTATTTGGGATGCTATGGGCGTAGACATAGCTGGAAAAACAGTGATGGCTATGTCTTATTACCCAAAGGAAGGAAATCCCCTGTGGGAGCAGTATTCTACTAAGGTAGTAGCCAAGACCCTGGAAGTTTATTCAGAGAAAACCTTTGACTTTCCTTACCATAAAGCTATTTCTGTACATACCGCCATGTTAGGTATGGAGTATCCTATGATCTGCTTCAACTTTGGGAGACCTAACAGTGATGGTACTTATTCTGAGTCTACTAAAAACTCCATGATCATGGTCATTATCCATGAGATAGGCCATAATTTTTTCCCCATGATAGTGAACTCAGATGAGCGACAGTGGGCATGGATGGATGAAGGCTTGAATACTTTTATGCAGTATATCACAGAGCAAGAGTGGGATCCTGATTATCCTTCGGACGATGGTCCACCAGCTAATATAGTTCCCTATATGAAGCTGGACCCTTCTGTCCTCAGCCCCATAATGACTAACCCTGAGCAGGTACAGGATCTGGGGCCTAATGCCTACGGGAAGCCAGCTACTGCCCTGAATATTCTAAGAGAAACTGTCATGGGGAGAGAACTTTTTGACAGAGCGTTTAAAGAATATGCTAACAGATGGGCATTTAAACATCCCACACCGGCAGATTTCTTTAGAACCATGGAAGATGCTTCCGGGGTAGACTTAGACTGGTTTTGGAGAGGATGGTTTTATACGGTAGACCATGTAGACATAGCCTTAGAAGAGGTAGAAGAATACCAACGAGTGGCTCAGCCTGTAAGTGAAAAGGAAGAGGAACCCATAATGGAAGAAACTGATAAGAAGAAAAAGAAGCGTAAGAAGAAGGGAGATCCCGTAGTGCCCACACCCGTAAAAGAAGAAAAGAAGACCAAGGAGTTTTATGCCCTCATGTTCCCTGAACAGTATCAGCGAGCTCCGGAAGACCTCCTCTTCTATCAGGTAAAACTGAAGAATAAAGGTGGGCTGGTCATGCCAGTTATTTTAGAGTTCCAGTTTGAAGATGGTACCTCTAAAGTAGAAAGGATTCCTGCAGAAATATGGAAATATAATGATGAAGAAATCACCAAAGTATTTCCTTCCATGAAAAAAGTAGCTAAGATTATCCTGGACCCAGATAGAGAAACAGCTGACACAGACACTAGTAATAATGTCTGGCCGCCAGAAACAGAGCAAAGCCGCTTCCAGCTGTTCAAAGAAGGTCAGTAGGAAGAGAATGATTGAATGTTGAATGAAGCTCCTGATTACAGCTGCTTCGTTCAACTTTCAAAATTTGGATGTTCATTATTCAAGACTCAGATTCCTGTCAATTAATAATCAGTCATTGATCGTTCTCAGTCATTTATCATTCTCATAGCGCTTGTGGGATAGCAGTCAGGGTCATGGTACCCGTATAGGTACCGGGGGTAATATTCTGTTCCAGCATCGTTTTCATACCCCACCACTGGGTTTGGCCATAAGCCCCCATTCCAATACGTATGGCTAGCTGGTTATCGGAAAAATCACCTGCATTTCCGTTTGGCCCTGGGGTGAATAGGGTTTGTACCCCCGCATTTGCAGGAAATACCTTTCCTGCAAGATATCCTTTAGAGTTAACAGGCACACTATACGTGCTTTCTCCAAATTCATGTCTGGTCCCTATCAGGCCAATATCCTCTAATTTAATACATGGTCTCAAGCTAATATTTCCAATATCTAGCTGATCTCCACCAGCATTAGTCATAGGCCCCATTTCAAACTGAACAGAAAAATTGATGGAAGAGGCTACCTCAAAATCTACATGTCTGCTTTGGGGAGAAAATCCTGTTTCATATTGGGAAATGGTGGTAAATGTCCAGCTAACATTAGCCCCGTTGGTAATTCTTAATTCTATGGACTGGGCAAAAGAAGCTGAGATGTTAATCTCATCGGATTGGGAGAATACAGAGGCTGGGATCCAAATTAGTAGGAAATAGATGGATCTCATATTAAGCTATTTGTCCAAAAGTAATAGGAAATACATTCAATTAATAGATGACTTAGCCATCTGTATTACGTGTTTACAGCTATGGATTTACGCATATCTTAGCCGCTATACTACCTCCCAGAGAGTCCTTATCTGTTAACTGAATGCTAAATTGGAAGATGCTGGTATCTTGCACCTGAAATTGGTAAGAAGTGCTAAAAGGAAAAGGATTAGTGGTAACGGTCCTGCTTTCATTTAGGAGAAAGATACTACTACTATCTGTTTCTTGGAATAGGAGAATACGCAAGCTATCCATCTCAGCGAATTCACCGAAAGCTCTTCCACTTACAGAAAGGATATCTCCTGATGATAAGGTCAGGCTGTCAGATAGCAGACTGTCCAGCCTGATTTCGGGTGCTTTATTGATGAGGGTAAATGACTGGTTGATTTCCTCTCCTAAAAATCCTGCTTCATCTGTAAAGGAAAACGCAAAGGTATACGCACCGGCACGTGTAGAAGCCAGCAGGGGATAGCTATTAAAAGCCTTCAGCCGCTTTCCTGCTATAGGAGAATTTTCTTGTATGACAAAATCTACCAGGCTGCTCGTGCTAGGTAGGATAGAGGGGTTTACAGGGAGAATAGAAATAGTATAAGAAGCTAAGGAAACATCATCTGTTAGCTCTGCTCTGAAAACCAGGGTATCCAGGGCTGTGATGGTATTCTCAATGGAATCCAGGCTAAGTTCATATGATACGAGGGTAGGGGCTTCATCCGTAAACTCACTACAAGAGATGATGAATAGCAGACACATCCCTAACATTCCAACAACTTTTTGCATACTTCTACCGCATTCAGGCTGGAAAAGTACAAAAAACTATGCTCTCCTAAAGGCATAATCGCATTATGTACCTGGCTAAGCTGTTTTTTGGCGTAATCTATAGCCAGTATGCTTATGACTGCCCCACAGGCACCTGTAGCTATAATAATTCGCAGCTCGGCCTGAGATTGTTAACCAGCTATGATGTAGGAAATTTTCCGGCCCTGCTGCCCCTAATAACCAAGAGCTGCTTACCTCTACGACTTGAGGGTAAGCAGTCTTGATAATGGATATGTAACAGCTTATTGGATGAGGGAAAACATCATTTCTTGTTCTTCTGTAGTCATGAAGTCTAGCATCACATCAAAACTGGGATGGCTGATGAGTATGTTAGCTACATCCGGGTCATGAAACTCAATGTCATGGTACCTAAGGAGTCCTAGCATGGTGGGAATCCAACTGTGCATCTGATAGGGATGATTATTCAGCTTGATCTCTTTCAGGCTGCGATGCTGTAAGCCAGGATGGTCTGTAACTGAAAAGTCAGTCTTGGGTGCTACTGCCAGGATGGGCGTATCTCGCTTTTCCATCCTACCTATTTCTGGCTTGTCTTTAGTGATAAATTGGGCAGTTTGGATGTAAAGGTGCTGTACAAACAGATTTAGTGGCCCTATATTTTTCGGGAGAATTTCTCCGCTAGCATAGATTACTTTTCTGTTGGCATCCCTAGCATATACCTCTGCCCCTATGTCCAGGTAGTACCCTCTTAGCTCTTTCTCCGTTAGGGTAAGTTTAAGGCGTCTACTTCCTTTCCGCTTCAGTGCACGGGTATCTTGGTCTACCTCCACAAAAATATGTTCGGGCAGCCAATTGTCCTGAAAGGACACCTGCCCCTGATCAAATTTTCCATATTTGATCAGGATGTGTCTGACATATAATTTGTCAAATGCCGCCAGGCTTTTGCGGCTTAGGCAACGGTCTACAAAAGCTACGTGGTTAGGAGATGCATACTGGTTACTGAGTAATGGAATACTTTCCAGTAGGTTGAAAAGCGCTCTGTTAAAAGAGAATAATTTGAATGTGTCTTGCTCTTCCGGACTGAGGGTGTAATAGCCATCATAGGTTTTCAGTAGACAGGAGGCTTTAAAAAATTGTAGCGTCCCATAGCTGCCAAAATGTACCTGAAGATGACCTGTTTCACGTGTATATACACCTTTCAATTCCGTGTACGCGGCCAGCCGGGTAAGATTTTTCTCATCTATATTATAGGCATACACGATTTCATTGATGAGTCTTTCCACAGGGGCCCGTTCATTGTTGCTAGGAGTTGGGTCTGCTAATAAGTAAGAAAAGAGGAAGCTAAAAAGGATGTACAAAGAGAAACGTTTGGTAAACACGGCGATAATCACTTGAGCTTTGCTAATTGGTATGATCAAAAGTAGGAAGATTAGGGAAGGGAAATAGGCTTCCTACCCCCAACGGTAGAAGGTATAGCCTTAACAGTACGAATGTAAGATTATTGGGTAAATCGTAAATTATATATATCGTTATTTTAGAAAAGCCTGTGCCCGACTCAGCCTATCATTGATGGCTTTCCCGATTCCATGGTCAGGGACTTTTTCTGCCAGGATGACTTCCACTTGGGACTGATCCATTTGATGTAAGGCTGGAAACAGCCGGCTAGCGGCCTCTAACAGGTCGCCAGACCTGCTTAATACATCTACTTGTTGGATATCAGGGTGAGCGTAAAGCTGCTGGAAACTGATGATGCCTATACGTTTACCGGAGAATTGGCTCAGTAGAATGGGAATTTCTCCTATATATAAAGGAATTTTAGGGGCATAATGACTGGTTAGCATTCCTGGGCTGCTGGGGGTGGAGCTATGTAAGATAGTGTTCACATTGGTACCTAATACTTGCCTGATGGCTTCCTCTGTTATTCCTCCATGTCTGTAAATCACAGGTACCTTTTCTTGAAATCCTACTATGGTAGACTCCAGTCCTACCTGGCTAGGCCCTCCATCCAGCACGTAAGAAATCTTTCCTGCTAACTGTCTTTGTACGTGCTCCGCCTGCGTAGGGCTAATGTAACCGGAGGGATTGGCACTGGGAGCAGCCAGGGGTAGGTCTGTTTTTTCCAGTACCTGCTGCATAAGTAGATGAGCGGGTTTCCTTATGGCTACTAAGGGACTTCCGGCTGTCACCAGGTCCGGCACTATGGGGAGCTTGGGCAGCAGTAAGCTAAGTGGGCCCGGCCAGAAAGCCTCCGCCAGCTTGTAGGCGGCTACAGGGATGGGGTGGGCATATTTATTCAGGGGCGTATCCGGCGC
>JBCCLI010000330.1:0-7528 GCA_039026975.1 Bacteroidota bacterium
CAGGAAAAAATTAAGCATCATACAGACGTAAAGACACAGCTGGAAGAAGCCCTCCTCTGCAAAGAATTCATAGAGACCGAAATCAAAAAATTACAGCAAGGTGCTAACTGGCTGGTGTATATGCAGGATGATGATGAAAGTGCAGAAGCCAGAGATGAATACATAACTGTATTAGGGAGGTTAAATAATCAGCGTATAGCGGCCCTGAATCCTAGCAGCCCCATTATACGTGTAGGGTCCGCAGTTCCTCCCACAGAAGCAGTCCCTACCCAATACCCGTTATTAATTACCCTGTCAGGGGTGGTCAGCTTGGCTATTTGTATGTTGCTAATTTTTCTGCTAGAGTATGTGGATGTTACCTTGCGTACTCCCTATTTCTTTGAAAGATTTACAGGCTTAAAAACCTTGGGAGGGCTGAACGTCCTTAACACTTCCCAGCTAGACTTACCGCAGCTGTTTCAGCATCAGCAGGCAGATCCATCCCTGGAATCTTTTAAGCAAAACTTAAGAAAGATCCGGTTTGAGCTACTCTCAGAAGAAGGAAAAATAATCTTGTTTACCAGCTCCCAGGCTAAGACAGGGAAGTCTGCCATTATGTTGTCACTGGCCTACTCCCTAAGCCTAAATAATAAGCGAGTGCTTATTCTGGATACGAACTTTAAAAATCAAGATCTTACCCAAATTTGTCATGCTACTCCCAAGCTAGAGGAATATTTTCAGTTTGAGACCCCCGTTTCCACGATTATCTCACATACAGGATTATATGGAGTGGATATCATTGGGAGTGAAGGGAGTAATAGCAGCCCTTCAGAGGTATTACCTCAGGAGCAGTTTACACATCTCTTGCTTGAGCTAGAGAAAAAGTATGATTATATATTCATGGAAGGCCCTTCTATGAATACTTATTCTGATACGAAAGAACTCTCAGAATATGCAGATAGAATTCTGCCTGTCTTCTCTGCAAAGACCTCCATCAGGCAGCAGGACCGGAATGCCATTAATTACATGCGCAAACAGGATGGTAAACTCATGGGTGCTATCCTGAATAATGTAGCCCTAAAAGATCTCACATAAAAAAAGGCCTCCAGTAATTACTGGAAGCCGTATGTTATTCTTGGTAGTAAGCTATCTTTTAGTGGAACCCGGTACGGGGTACTTGGCCTTATACTCTAGCGATTTTGCCACTAGATTATTCAGGGCACTACTTCTTCTTTCAGGATTAGGATGAGTACTCAAAAATTCTGGAGGGGATTGTCCACCGCTTCCTGCCATTCGCTGCCAGAAAGGAGCGGCTTCATTAGGGTTGTATCCTGCCATGGCCATCAGGTATAGACCTATCTCATCCGCCTCAGATTCATGTTTACGGCTGAAAGGAAGCATAACACCTATCTGAGTCCCTAGTCCTACTGCTGTTAATAGTAGGTTTCTGGTCATCGCAGGCTTTTCTTGTAAAGCTATATCCAGGGCAGCTGTCCCCGCTTGGGTCATTAACCCTTGAGTCATTCTTTCATTTCCATGATGAGCTAAGGCATGGGCTATTTCATGTCCCATGACCACTGCTAATCCGTCTTCATTCTGAGCCACATCTATGATACCTGTGTAAATGACTACTTTTCCTCCGGGCATGCAGAAGGCATTTACCGTAGGATCATCTACTACATTAAACTCCCACTGGAAATTGGATAGCTCCGCTTCAAGTCCATTAGCTCTATAGTATACCTCTGTGGCTTTCACCAGATTAGCCCCTATTTCCTTTACCATGGCTAATTCAGCTCCACCTGTAACGGGCCTATTTTCAGTAAGATATTGGTCATACTGCGCAAAACTCATGGCATTTATCTCAGCATCAGGGATTAGCTTTGTTTGAGACCTACCTGTGAATGCTACCTTAGCACAAGAGGCAAGTGTGATCACAATAACTAATGCTAGTAACTTTTTCATGTGTATGGATTGATAATTACTGACAGATAACATTATACAAAATTATTGCCATCCCTTTTCTATAGTGAATAAGGATGTTCCTCTACTTAGGATTGGTGTAAGAATAATTTGTCACCGTGATAAAAACAAAATTCTTTAGATATAGAACTTTAGGTCATTTCTGAGCAGAAATATGAAATATTGCCTGAATAATATCATATTCTCAGCTGAAAAACGTATTTCCAATAAGTTTTAGGGAAAATGTGTAGGCAGTAATTAGGATTTTGCTATATTAATATAGTAGAAAGTTAGGAGAAGGGGAAGAAAGCCGTTTGCCTGCCTTTTTTCTATAATTCCTTTATCTCCCTATTGATTATTCGATAGGTGATTTCTAACTTCGGAATACTTTTTTTATAAATTCGTACATTACTCACTTGGAACTATACTTGGATTCCCGAAGAGGTCATATCGGCACCTTCGGGTTTTTCTATGTATGAGTATGTATGAAATCATAGATTTCTGATAAAAATGAACCTCATAAGGATGTAATTGCGTTGGTTTTCTAGAGAATAGCTTGATCTTTTCAGAAGCTTCAACGCAGATAAGTATGCCTAAGGCTGGCATCTTGGCAAAAAAGTTTATTTCTCTCGTGATATCGCTCTCCCCAGGCAACCAACTTCTGTGAGGTAGGTTATTTACAAGTATAGGAGTATCTATAAATAAATTAGTTTCTGAGCTATTTGGAAATGTAAATCATCTGTAGCTATTTTATTTTCGCACATCTAGTTGATCAGGAAGAAGAAAGTACCTGGCTACCATCAGCAAAGAGTTATTCCGGTCTTATCCGGAAATCTTCAAACACCTAACTTCTGTATGCCTATTGCTTGATATGTTACAAAGGATAAGACTTGTAGGAATTTTCTGGCTGTACCTGCTGAGTGTCATGTATGCTCAGGACGGGAAACTCACAGGAAAAGTTTCTAACCAGAACGGAGAACCACTTCCATTCGCCACAGTAATTGTTTTTGAGGGAGATCTGGTAAGATATGGTACTCAAACAGATAATACTGGTGTTTACAGTATTCAGCCTATCTCAGTAGGTACATATAAGGTAGAGTTCCGATACCTAGGAGCTAAACAGATACGCAGTGATGTTCCCATCATAGATGGACAAACACGTCAGTTAGATGTGCGTTTCACAGATGGAGTTACCCAAACAGATACTGTCCAAATAGAGAGTTACGTTAATCCCGTCTTTGAGAAAGATCCAAAGGTGGCTTCCGTTCTGAGTGGAAAAGACGTGCAGTCTATAGGTACTCGTAATGTGCAGTCTCTGGCTGCCATCACGCCAGGGGTATACCAATCTGACGAGGGAGATGGCGGCATTAATATAAGAGGAGCCAGAAGTAATGCTACCGTTTACTATGTAGATGGGGTGAAAATCAGAGGGGTGACTACCCTCCCTCAGCAGTCCATAGAGCAGCTGCAGGTGATTACAGGAGGAACACCGGCGGAATATGGTGATTTTACAGGAGGGGTAATTTCTATTACTACTGCCAGGCCTTCCCCTAAATTTGGAGGAGGCTTAGAGCTGGTTTCCAGTGAGTTTTTAGACCCCTATGGAAGAAATCTGGCAGCATTGACCCTGACAGGCCCGCTCATCAAGAAAACAGAAACAGTAGAAGGATTTGACTATAAAAGATCCGTTTTAGGCTTCTTCCTTTCAGGAGAATTTGACTACCAGGAAGATAGTGATCCCGGTGCCAGGGGAGTAGTAAGACTAAATGACGGCATATTAGAAGACTTACAACAAACGCCCCTTCAGTTTAACACGGACGGAGAAAACTTCATTAGCAGAGCTAACTTTATCCGGGCAGAGGACATAGCTGATATGGATGCTAAAGCCCAAAATGAAGATCAACGGATACGGGTTCTTGGTAGATTAGATTTCCAGCCTACAGATAATATTGTCATGAAGCTGGGAGGAAGCTATGAAAATATTACCTCTGATCTCTGGAGTACTGCTAATCAGTTATTCGCTCCAGAGGGAAATACCCAGTTCTCAGGAAATAGCTACCGAGGGTGGTTCCGCTTCCAGCAAAACTTTAAATCTGGAGAGGGTTCCTTATTAAAAAACCTTTTCTACTCCCTACAAGCAGATTACTCTCTTTACCAGAGACGTTTCCAGGATAGAGTACATAAAGATAATTTCTTTGACTATGGCTATATAGGTCAGTTTGACTTTGACATAGTGCCACTATACCAATATGTAGATGACCCACAGTCAGAAATATCTTCAAGTCCTTACTGGCAGGTGATAGAGTATGGAGAAAATAACCTAAGGTTTGATGCTACTAACTCTAAGAATCCCCTTTTGTCCAGATATAATGAAGTGATTTTTGATTACGTAGCAGAAAATGGGGTCAATAACTTATTCCCTGGTTTATTTTCCAATGAGCCGGTGGTGAACAGCCTAACAAACCTAAATGAGTTAGCATTTAGAGGCGGTCTGAGAAATGGAGATTTTCCTAGAAGTGTATATTCCCTCTTTTCAGGGGTAGGTTCCTCTCCGGGAAGCTACACTAAGTTTGATTTTGAGCAGTTTCGCCTCTCAGGACAAGCTACGGCAGAAATTAAAGGGCATAACCTGAAAGCCGGATTTGAATTTGAGCAGAGATTGGAGCGTTTCTACGCCATTCAGCTTAGAGGTGGTGGTGGAGTTTGGGACTTAATGCGTCAGTACACTAATTTCCACTTGAATAACCTGGAAGGTGATCCCGGCTTATTTGAGTACGTGATCAGAAATGGCGAATTCCAGGATACCGTTGTGGTACCATTGCAGTATTCGGGAAGTGATCAGAAGGTGTTTGACAGGAACTTGAGGGCGAGATTAGGCTTACCTGTAGATGGAACAGAAAGAATAAATATAGATGGCCTTCCATTAGAGACCTTCTCTTTAGACTTATTTAATGCTGACGAACTCCTAAATAATGGCTTAGGCGCCGTTACTTACTACGGCTATGACCATCTGGGAAATAAAACCCAAACAGTAGATGATAGTGAGTTCTTCTCAGATCTGGATAACCGCCCCTTAAATCCATTCTCTCCTACATACATATCTGCCTTCATACAGGATAAGTTTGAATTTGAGGATATCATCTTTAATGTAGGACTTAGGGTAGACCGCTTTGACGCCAACCAGCCGGTACTCAAAGATAACTTCTCTCTGTATCCTACCTACACAGCGGGTGAAGCTGCCTCTGGAAGTTTAGCTTTCCCATCCTTCGACTTACCAGGAGGGGTGGGAGCAGACTGGATTCCTTATGTGGATGATGCAGCTAACCCTTCTGAAATCATAGGCTATAGAAATGGAGAGTCGTGGTTTGATGCTAATGGTGCACCGGTTTCTTCTAATGTGATAGCTGCTTCTTCTGGTGGTAAGCCCAAGCCTTATGTACAGGAAGAAGAAGTCTCTATTAACTCCTTCAAGGACTATGAGCCACAGACGGTATTCATGCCCAGGATTTCTTTTTCTTTCCCCATTTCAGATGTGGCCTTGTTTTTTGCACACTATGATGTGCTGGCTCAGAGGCCTGGGCAGCTTCTTCCTACTCAGGGGTCCTTACTAGCTGGTCAGATTTCTGACTACGCTTTTCTGGAGAATAGACCTACTGTAGAGGTAAATAATCCTAATCTGAAGCCAGAGATTACGGTAGATTATGAGGCTGGGTTCAAGCAAAAGATAGGACAGAGGATGGCCTTAAATGTTTCTGCCTTCTATCGAGAGTTTAGAGATCAAATTAGATTTAGACGGTTTGCTAATGCCTTCCCCTTTTCCTATGATACCTATGATAACCTGGATTTCAGTACCGTCAAGGGATTTGTGTTCAGCTTTGATATGAGGAGAACCAAGAATACCCAGCTTAGACTAGGATATACGCTCTCTTTTGCAGATGGAACAGGGTCCAGCTTCTCATCCGCCAGAAACGTAGTGAACTTCCTGGAAGGAGTTGGGGTGTTGAGAGTTCCCTTACCATTGGACATAGACCAGCGGCATAGATTCTCGGGAGTAGTAGACTACCGTTTTAATGGAAGTAATCTGGGGCCAGGGCTTAGTCTGGGGAATAATACTGTATATCCACTGAAGAATGCTGGCGCTAACCTAACCTTCCAAATGGGATCAGGAACGCCTTTTTCCAGAAACTCTGTAGTAGTACCAGCAGTAGCAGGCGGAATTAATATAGTGAATCAGATTCAGGGTACGCCTAATGGATTTAGAAAACCCTGGCAGTTTAGAGCAGATCTCAGACTAGATAAAACCCTCCAATTGAAGACAGGAAACCAGGGAGGGAAGATTTTTGATTTCAATGTATACCTGCTGGTATTAAATCTGTTTGATAATGAAAATGTAGTAAATGTCTACAGATTTACTGGCTTGCCGGACGATGATGGATTCCTTGAAAGTGATCAGGGGGTACAAACTATACTTACCCAGATAGATCCTCAGTCATATGTGGATATTTATGGGACCAGGGTAAATAATCCTAATAATTTTTCGCTTCCCAGAAGAGTCAGACTGGGAGTATTATTTAACTTTTAATGGCTTTACAGAAATTTATGCGGATAGCTACTCAGCCATTATCATCATGTAGCGTGTATCTCAGGCAACTAAGCCTGCTAGGACTGATATGTCTAGTGAGCCTTTCTGCGCTTGCAGAAGTGCCTAAAGGGGTACAGAAAAGGGTGCTGAGGTTCAGAGTGGCAGAAAGCTGCCTCCCACCTTCAGCTTCCTCTCAGCTGGATATTAATAACGTACGTGCCCTTCTCCATAATGGCGGAGATATGTGGTGGGACCTGGTAGGAGACCCCAGATATGAGGTACCTAAAGGGAGTGGAAGACACTCCATGTTTGCCAGTTCCCTATGGATAGGGGGACTTGACCAGGCGGGTCAGCTGAGAGTAGCTGCCCAGACCTACCGGCAGTCAGGAATAGATTACTGGCCCGGACCCCTTACAGATGGAGATGCTTCCATAGATGATGTTACCTGCGAGCAGTATGACCGTATGTTCAAAATCAACAAAACGGAGATAGACGCTTTTAGGGCTGACTTCTCTGATAATGGACAGCTGGATAATCCTGAAAATTATCCTAACGTATTCTCCTGGCCGGGAGCAGGAACAGAACTCAGTACCAACGCAGATGGAATAGATGTCCGCGCCTTCAGACCAGATGGGTCTGAGCTTTTTGTAGCTCCCTTTGTGGATGTAGATAATAACCCCTTTGAGTATAACCCTAATGCTGGTGACTACCCAGACATAGAAGGAGACCAGGCTATCTGGTGGATTATTAATGACAAGGGGAATGTGCATACTGAGACAGGAGGAGAGCCTATAGGGATAGAGATACACATGTTAGCATTTGCCTTTACCACCGCCAATGCGGTGAATGACATGACCTTTTACAAGCAGACGGTGGTAAATCGCTCCAGCCAGACCCTGAATGAGACATTTATGGGGCAGTGGGTGGACGTAGACATAGGCTTTGCGTTTAATGACTATGTAGGTTGTGATACAGCTCGTGGACTGGGCTTCGGATATAACGCCACAG
>JBCCLI010000331.1:0-7514 GCA_039026975.1 Bacteroidota bacterium
AATAATACAATAGCTACAGAAAGCCAAAAGGAGAGTTTGCTAGAAGCAAATGTATCAGAGGAACAACTCAATAAGGGGATGGAATGGAGAGATGATGAGTAGGATCCGACCCTGGGTACTAAATGTGGATAATTCCTATATTCAGCCTATCCTTCCAAGGGTAGGCTAATTTTTTTTATGACAATTTGTCGGATTATAGTTTTGTAATCGTTTCCCACGTATCTACAAGAATCGAGTTTAATCGTGTAAGATTTCAAAACGACAATTGTCGTTTAATTGTGTAATACTGAGACAAGCAAAGATTAGCAGCAGACAAATAAGAACTGCTAAAGTGGCAGAGCTCTCATATTGAGACCAGCTAAACTTCCAGCTACAGAGCCTCCTAATGCGTATTATTGTAATAGAAATATTTTACTATCCGGTTGATTACTCTTAGAGGAGAGATCGGAAAGAATATCCCGCTGTGCTGATTACATGGCGGGTTTTTTCTTTTAGAAAAAAATACAACCTATTTCCTCTAAACTGGTCCTAACTATGCCATTTTTTCACCAACCCGATATTCTAGCGACAATTGCGACACGAAGAATAAATATATTTTCCTACCTTGAAGTAATTCAGCTATTGAAGTAGTGGCCTAATCAACCACGAAACCGATAGCTAGACTTCATGCATTAGTAAAATATTTCTACAATGAACTTGATTCATTATGTCCATCTATTCCTGGACGAATCTCGCTATCTATTTAGTCAAGCTTTCCCGTCTGTACAGCAGATCGGACGTGCATACAAGAGTTTTACCTGGTGCGGTGTGATTGGAAACCTGCCTAGATCCAGGGTTTTATACGGAAGTTTACGGGAGCTGGGGAGAAGCCTTAGGGCAACTTTCCACCCGTATGCCGTTAAGTTCCAAAGCAAGTCTGTTTCCCTGATACACCAGGTCCAAGATTGCTTCCGGAAAAATAGAAAAAGAGTTTCCAAGCTCTCCACCTGCAACAAGATATCCATATCCCTAACTCGATAAGCCATGCCACATCCCCCTACAAAGGGAGTGGGCACGGGCTTACCGTCACCGGATCATTCCGCGCGTACCAAAGTGGTACCGCTCACTCCATCCCAGGCGAAGGACGTTCCCCCTGCCGCCTTGAGGCCCTTAGAGTATAACGGGCCTCAACTAGGCATTGAGAACCCTAAAACGCTCACCGTTGATAAGCTTTGGATCAACTTAGCCCTTGATATTGAGAACTTTAGGAGCTTTGAAAAGAAGAAACAGCCCTACTTCCAGCTAAACAGGATGTATGAAGGTGGAGAAGTCTTCCAATTTCACCCTGATTCAGATGTAATCCTGGAACATAAAGGCTTCGGAAACCAGCAATACAAGCACATGTTCCGAGTCGTTTATGACGGAGAAGTATGGGGAACTCTCAAAGCTGGTACCAGGTGTGTGAATGACAAGACTACCAAGAACCTGGCTACCCTGGAACTGGAAAATCATCTCTTCTATGCTGAGGGATGGACAGAAGAATTACAGGATGTAATCAAACAGCTAGCAGCTCAGTACCACAATACAAGTAAGCTGGATATAGCCCATGATTCCCCTGATAACCAGCGCATACTCGACTTTATTGACAAGTGGCACTTTGCCCGTGGTGCTGGCTTCGAGTGCCTCGGAAGACAGAAGAAGAGTAAGCCTAAGTTCCAGCTATACTTCAATGATGGAGGAGAACAGCGAGTAACCAGCTTTGACTGGGGAAGTAGACGCTCTGCCAAGTGGTTAACTGTCTATGATAAAACCTCATACATGGAGGAACATTGCCCGAAGGAATATATAGGAGCCATGTTTGAGCGCAACGGCATGGAGGGAACTGTCATACGTGCAGAACTAAAGCTTAGTAGAGATAAGATCGAACAGATCAAAGGCTTTGACATCTTTAGCTTGGAAGATGTGAACTACCTGGCTTCCATTTATTCAGATCAGATCACAAACTGGTTTGAGTTTGTACCGGATACAGGGAACAAGCAGCGAAACCGAAGGAAACGGGTTCAACTCCTTGATTTAAAGGGCTTTAATGTTATACGCCTGGAACGATCAGAGGCCACCCCTGCCGATAACCTCTATACAGCCAAGCTCATGGTTAAGAGCCTGTATGAGAAGGTGTATTATCAGGGAAAGCAGAGCTATAAGCCAGCCTTCCAGGGACTCCTCCAAGAATACGGCCTTGAACTATGGTTCAAGAATAAAATAGACTTTCTGGATCAAAAGCTGACCAAGAAGTACCGAAGGCTTAAACATTCCAATCACGACCAACAAACGGGAACATGATGAATAAGCAAATCAGAAGGTTACTCAGTGACCACCCAGAAAATGACGTGTACATATTCGTTCATGAAGTCGATACTTCAAGCTTCTTACAGGAGATGAAACACGGGTTAGAGAAAACCCTGGAATATGGCAGTCTAACTCCTGAAGGAGCCAAGGACTTGGAAGAAATGTCTGATATGTTTTGGGAAAAAATAGAGGAAGGAACCCCCTATAGGACATTGCTACAGCTTGTAGGAGAATACTTTGACGATAAGTATGTAAAAGACGAAATATCCCTAGAAGAATATTTGGGATATGAACCCTACCCGCAACAATACCTACGGCTAGTCAACCAGGTAGAAGGCTCCTACAAAGGAACCTTATACCATCTGGCAAAGACTCGATACCAACAAGCAGTTCTCAACTAATCATGAGTTTAACCTTTAATAATCGATGAATTATGTCATTTACTGAAGATCATTACAATCAGATGGATAAGAAGCAGCGTAGAGAAGCTGCCCGAAAAAACATGAAAGACGCACTAAAGCGCCTCAAGATCAAACCTGACCAGTTGTGCGAGTACTTCGGCCTGGATCAAAACCAATGTGTCAATAAAAGCCTAACAGGAAAGTGGACACAAAAGGAGATCAAACAGGTCGTCCAGGACTTGCCCCTGGAGGACAGATTAAAGCTGTTCGATCCTGAAGGTGGGTTCGGCAGCTAGTTCTTTTCAATTACCTTAATCGGAAAAGTTATCCTGATAGTCCCCCTTCCCTTCTTTAGCGGATAGGTATGACGGAGGACATACCAGGTAACTTGTCGTTGACCGGTGGTGAATACACTGCCGGTTTTTTCATGTATGTATGCTGTATGAGTGCCGTATATATGCTGTATGTGTGCCCTAGTTAAGATAGTGTCTTATACGTATACAATGGAAAAGTTAGTTAACTTTTCTTAGCATTGTAAATGAAAAGAGACAGGCAGATGCCTGTCTCGTAAATAAGAAATGCGTTCACATTTCTGTACTGGTTACTGAATGTCCGCCAAGATATCTCTGATAACCATGTACAGGATGTGAACAGCTTTCAGAACGGAGCTAAGTGGAAACTTCTTTGGAGGCTCTTTCTTCCTCCTAAAGTGTCTCGACACTTTTCTCCTTAGCTTAATTAAAAGTCTGTTCATCATTAAAAAATATTTAAGTGGCTCTCACGAGAAGAACCGAGTACAATCTAATACACCTCTAGATATACCATTTTGAGAGATATTTGTGACAAACATAAAAAAGGCTCAGATAATGGTTTTGGGGCTCTTGCATTCTCACAATACCCTCGATCTTTTCAATACCTAAGGCAAACCTACAACACCCCTGAAACTACATTTTAAGGTGCCTGTAGAACAAACTTACAACCATCCCAAAGAATGGTTTTTTGGGCTCTTGTATTCTCACAATACCCTCGATCTTTTTAACAATCCATCCAAACTTACAACAGTCTCAGAAACTGGTTTTTTAAATGCCAAATTGTTTAAAGAATCTCTCAAAAAGGAATATCTAATTTTATTCCACTGGAGTCGTGCCAGAAGTTTACTAGGTGCTTAAAATCACAGCGATTATTAGTTATTTTAGTATAAAATAGCATACATTAGTGTATATTAGCATATATTAGTATATATACACAAACTACTGATAATCAATTAGTTATACCAAATCACTAAATAGATACCATATCTTCAGTCAATAGCCAAGAGTCCTAACTGCCACCCCTGCAGTTGTCTACAAAAGAAGACAATCCGTATAGTATTCATTACAATTTCTTTTGCCCTAATCAAATAAATTTCAAATCCTCTTGACACGTCACACAGACTGTCACTATATTGCTTCTGCACTCCGATCGACATCCGATTTACTTCCTTAATTCCCCACCTTCATCTCGGGAATCTCACTTTATTTTATTGGAACCATAGGTAGGATACCAACAGTATGGGAAAGGTACTGCCTGGGTAGGTATTGTCTTTGACATATCTAGTCGGTCGGAGTGCTGCCTTTCCCTTTATGTCTCACAGTTTAAAAGCACTCTTATGTCATCTAATTCAAGGTTGGCCACCTTCGCCAAAGCTGCCCCTACTCACATGTTTGTAGGTATCGCTCTGTCTCTCGTTGTGATGGGAGCTGTCCAAATCTTCTATCATGTCAGCTACACCGTAAAGGGTGTATTCAACTCAGATGTTATGGAATATGGTGTCTGCATCTTAGGTGCGATCGTCTTTCAGTACATGCGCTTCTACTTTGCTCTGGCAGGTGCTGACGACTTCCAGAAAGGAAAGAATGGGATCGGCTTCGCTGGCCTATTCTTCGGTATCCTACTGACGGCTGCCCACTCTTACGAGATCTACCATATTGTTGACACCTTAACGAAAAGTGAAATCCAGTTCCTTGCCCTCATGGCCTTCCTGCAAACCATTGCCTGGGGGGGCCTGGTTACTGAGCTACGTATTGCCTTAAACCTCTATGATCCTTCTAGACAGAATGGAGAGGCTAATGACAAGCTCTTAGGTGCATTAGTAGCAGAAAAGTACCTGGCAACAGATGGAGACATCATGAAGCTCTTAGAAGCCTCTCAGAGCAGCCCTAATGGACACAAGCAGCCAAAAGGGGGAAACTAACCCATGCCTCCTATCTTCCTGATATATCGCTTATACGCACCCCTAGAGGAAGGAAAACATATCAGGAAAGGGAGGTGCTTAGGTATGTACTCCAGTACCGCCAAGATCATGGTATCAGGCCAAGCCAAACCCACATATGCAAACGGCTTGGCCTTCACCACTCAACCGTTAAACGAGCCATCAGAAAGTATCACCTTTAACCCCTAGTCCATGGCAAGACCACCGTATCCATACACAGACTTTGCCCATGAAATCATGGACAACTATGAGTTTGAAGAAGATATCATCAACGCAATCAATGCTGTAGCAGATACTACAGAACATATGCCTGATCTGAAGCTAAAGGCAATCCGCTTCTTGTCTCATCTGCAGCAAAGCTTTTGGCACTACATGAAAGACAAGAAGTAATGATGAACCAATCACATACCCCTTCCTATAAACCTGCTAAACTGCGTAAAGGCAAAAGACCTTTTATTGAGTTCTCACTCTACTCAGCTAAGGCTGGAAAGATGGTTACCAGATATATCTACAGCTTTCCCGGATCTACTGTAAAAGATAGACTCGAATATGCCAAGGACCAGACACATGAGATCAATATGATCTTATCAGCCGGAGAAGATGTGAGCTTCCAGTGTCTACTAGAGGAAGATGAGAACCCTCACTTTATCACAGCTTTCCGCTATGCCGTGGGTGTTAAGATAAACCAGGGAGGGGTACGTGTTGGTCAGAATATGCAGACCTTACTCAACCGTTTATGGGAATACCTGGTAGCTACCAGGAAGGAGCGAATACGGCTTAGGGAGTTCACCAGGCCTGAAGTATACAAGTTCCTGGACTGGCTCCTGGAAACCAGGAAGGTGAACAATAAGACCCGGAATAACTATGCTCAGTTCTTAGGCTCTGGCTTTTCCATCCTGGTTGAAAGAGGCTTCCTGAATAGTCATCCCTGTAAAGGAATCAAGAAACTGCCTGAAGAAGGACACAAGAATGTCCCTTTTACCCCTGAGCAGAAAGACAAGCTTTCACGCTATCTCAGGATGTTTCAGCCCGATGTATATACCTTTGTCATGCTCATATACTATGGGTTCATCCGACCTGTAGAAATCCTCCGGCTCCGGGTTCTCCACGTTGATATGAAGAATCGTGTCATCATCATCCACAGTAAAATATCTAAGAACAAGAGACAGCAAGCCGTATTCATTACAGGCTCACTCTATCCCATCCTGAAAGACTACTTGGATAGGCACCAACCTAAACACACTGACTTCCTGTTCTCCAAAGGCTTCAAACCAGGGCTCACAAACTGGCACCGTAACCGCTTCTCAGTGTATCACTCTGATCTACTCAAACGCTTCGGGTTCTACGATGGCCTAGTATCTGGTTATTCCTGGAAGCATACAGGCGTATGTGATGCCTACAGGGCTGGGGTAGATATCAGAGCTATACAGGAGCAGTGCCGGCACCACTCCCTAGAGATGACAGAACAGTACTTACGTTCCCTGGGTCTGAGAATCCACAGCCAACTGAAGAAGGCTGAATGGTAGCGTTGCATGTGGTTACAAAAGGCTAGTAGATTGATTAATTTGACAGCATATTCCACGCTTTAAAATTAATCCTCTTATCATGCTACAGAAAATAAACTGGAGTCGGATAGTCTTCTTCCAAACAGCACTAGTGGTATCCTTAATCATTGGAATAATTATATGGATGTCCCCAAACCTGAGGCCTTCGCTATCGGACGTAGCCGTAGAGTTCCATGGGATGATATTTGATGTGGTTCTATTTGGACTCGTGCTGACATATTTTGAGAGGAGATTGAAAAAAAAGCTAGATGAAAGAGAAGCAGAACAGGAGAAACGGGAGCAAATTAGGAAATGGAAAGAAGAAATTGATGATTATAGAGAGTGGAATGAAAAGGAGGCTACATATAGAACATTAGGCATCATCAAACGACTAATAAGAGAAAATGAAAAAAATCTAGATCTAAAACTATGCTACTTTCAGAGAGCCAATCTTGCGTATATCCACCTCCCAGGAGCCGATCTCCTAGCAGCTAATCTTCAGGAAGCTGATCTCGAGGTAGCTAACCTTCAGGGAGCCAATCTTCGCGCAGCCAAAATTATGAAAGCCAACCTTGCTGGAGTCAATCTTCAGGGAGCCATACTTAATAACGCCAACCTTCAGGGAGCCAGCCTTTGGGGTGCCAACCTTCAGGGAGCCGACTTTGAATATACCAATCTTAAAGGAGCTAATCTTCAAGTACACCATGTTCAGGGAGCCAGTTTTAGGCTTGCAAATCTTCAGGGAGCAAATCTTCAGGGAGCCAGACTTCAGGGAGCCAATCTTGAGCGTGCCAATCTTAAGGAAACCAACCTTGAGTATGCCGATCTCAGAGGAGCTAACCTTCGAGGTGCAGACTTATCAGGTGCAACCCTCAATAATACAATAGCTACAGAAAGCCAAAAGGAGAGTTTGCTAGAAGCAAATGTATCAGAGGAACAACTCAATAAGGGGATGGAATGGAGAGATGATGAGTAGGATCCGACCCTGGGTAC
>JBCCLI010000332.1:0-7499 GCA_039026975.1 Bacteroidota bacterium
CAGCGGAAGATGGCCTTCCTGCACAGAGATCGACTGAAAAGAGGTAGCCATTTTCTTAAAGCCCTCTCTGCTCCCATTCAGTAAGAGAACCCCACCTAGTTCTCCTCCTTTTACTAGCTCATTAATCATGGGAGTAGGCCAACCTAGTCTACCCGCAGCATTCATCATCATTTGTCCTACACGTTGCTTATCTGTGAGCTGCTGGAAGTAAAAGTCAGTTCTGCTTGTAAGCAGACTATCTTCTGAGAAGAAGTCTTTCAAGCTGAACATACCCTCCTCCACGTGAAGGCTATCTACTTCCTGTGCAGAAATGGTCAGAGGAGGTATGCTGATAAGAAAAACAAGCAGAAGTGTTTTTGTATTCATATGAAGGGCTTATGTGGGCTAAAATATGCAACTTAGCCGTTTTTATCGTATACTTTAGAGAGAATAACCCTAGGGAATGAAAGTGATCGTACCCTTTTCTATTAAACGCAGGGAAAAAGAAGAAAATGCCTACCTGGAACATAAAATATGGAATAGGTACATCTTCGCTATTGGGAGGGGAGTAGAGAGAATAGCCAGGGATCATGCATTTACCATAGCTAAGGCATGCAAAGAAGCCAGTAGCGAGATCAGCCAGGTGTTAGATAAGGGCTTTCAGGAAGTAAAAGAGCAGCAGGTTCAGATTCACCATGCCCTCATAGACCAAACTCAGGTCATACATGACGGATTTCAAACCCTGGACATTACCCTGGAACAGGGATTTCAAAGGACTGCGGAAGAACTGCAAGAAGTTACCCATGCGGTAGATGCAGTTAATACCACCCTTATAGCTACCCAAAAGCGGTTAGAAGATGGCTTCTCAGGCCTTCAAGCTTCTCTGGATGCAGGTATGGTAAGTTTAGTCTCCCAGTTTGAATTACAAAGAGAAGAACTACGGGAGGGCATGGCACAGCTTACTTCTATTCTCCAGAACTCCCAGAAAACCATAGCACAGGAAAGATACCTGGATGGGAAAAAGGCCTTTGAACTATACCTTAAGCATCCAGATGAACCCCAGCTGTTGGAAGATGCGAAGAATTACTTCCTCGAAAGCATTAATTTTTATAGAGGGAACCCATTCTCTCATTGGTACCTGGGACATATCTATCAAGAACCCACGGGTATGTATGATGAAGAAGCTTCATTCACCCACTATCGTGCCTGCGCTACTTACGCCAAGAGCATAGAAAATCCTCAATTAGCTGCACTAGGATTTTTTATGGCAGGCTGGATGTCCTATGTTATGGGCAAGGTGCCGGAAGCTATTACCCTTACTCAGGAATGTATACAGCAGGCAGAAACACCTATCCCGGAAGCTATGTATCACCTGGCTAAGTTTTATGCCTATCAGCTAGAAGCAGAATCTTCTCTGGGGCATCTTCAAAAATTAGCTGAGCAATGGGATCCCAGGTATATCCTGAAATCACAGTTAGATGAAGATTTTAATGGAATCCGTTCAGCATGGGAAGGGATGGTGAATGAGATGCGAGACAGGGAGGCTGCTCATTTTCAGCAGCAGTGGTCACTATTGGCCGCTGATGAAGTTCAACAAAAGTTAACAGCTGCGGAAGAATGAAAGCCATAGACCCTCGGAAGGTAAGAGACCCTCAATATCGCAAGCCCATTTTAGAGCGACTCAAGGAAATTGCGCTTATCAGAGAGCAAAATACCTATCTGGCGTATGCTATGAATAAGCATCTATTTGAAGAACTGAGCAGCTTGTATGATGAAAATCTCTCTAAATATGAGCAGTCCTACCTGGCAGCTAAGGCACTGCATGAAGAGTTAGCCGCTTCTCTCCAGCCTGAAAAATTATCCCTATCTACAGGAACCCGAGAAGAATTACAGAATCGTCTCAAGGAGCTGGAAGCGGGTATACAAGCAGAGTCCTATGAAGAGAATACCCTCAGCCTGGAGAAGCTTCAACAACTGTCCGAAGAAACCCACCAGCTCCACCAACAATTTGAGCATAGCTTATCCCGCTGTGAGCAATTGGCCAGGCTCATGGAAAGCCATCACACAGATTATTGGGAGGAAGACCTGACCAAGCTCAGGGAGCAACTACACACAGAGATAGAACAGTTACATGAGGGGCGCCTCCCTACAGCAGAAACATCTCTTTCTGAGGAGGTAGTTCTCCACACCCAAACGGTAAAGAAACAGGCTCTCGACCAGTTAGCTGCCAAAACCAAACACAAACCCTTTCTCAAGAAAATAGAGGAGATAAAGACAAAGGCGGTTTCTATCAACGTGCTTCAGCAACTAGAAAAAGATATAGCCAGTAGGAAGAAACGCATACTGGCTGGCCAGTTAGCGGTGGGCATATCAGTCATGCTACTTTTACTGGTAGGCATTAGGATGCTTCCTAAGCAACTAGCATCCCAACAGGAAACGCAGGTATGGGAGCATGCCTTACAGGCAAATACCTATATGGGCTATCAGGAATACCTGGAAGCTTACCCGAGAGGGAGCCACACAGAAGAGGCTCTCAACCTGCAAAATAGCGTCTCAGAGGTAGACCAATTGGTTTTAGTAGATGCCTTAGGGAGAGAAATGACCTATACAGGTAATATGAAAGCTGGCCTTCCCTCAGGGGAAGGGAAGATGGACTATCAGGCTGGTGCTTATTATGAAGGCATGGTAAAGGAAGGCTTACCGCAAGGAGTGGGTAAGATGGTGTATGAAGATGGTGCTACCTATTCCGGAGACTGGCAAGCAGGTCAAAGAGAGGGAGAAGGTATTCAGCAGTTTGCTAATGGACAGGTATATGAGGGAGAGTGGAAAGAAGATACTTTTCATGGGCAGGGTATCTACAGGTATAAAGAGGATCACGCCTACAGTGGAAATTGGGTAGAAGGAAAAAAGGAGGGAAAAGGAGTCCTGGAGATGCCTGACGGAGAGAAATATGAAGGTTTATGGAGAGCAGGAAAACGTCATGGCAAGGGAAAGCAGCTTTATGAAGATGGGAGCAGATATTCAGGAGAATGGAAAGAGGATCTACGGGAAGGAAAAGGGATTATGACCTATGCTGACAGCAAGCAGTATGCCGGAGAGTGGAAGAAAGACACGCCTCACGGGAAAGGAAGCCTTAGCTGGGAGAGTGGAGGTAGCTTTGAAGGGAGCTGGAAAGCTGGGAGTATCAAGGGCCAGGGTACATTTATAGACCGGTTCAGAGCAGAATACAATGGACAGTGGGAAGAAAGAAAAGACACCATTATCTTCAAAGATATTAATGGTAATACCTCTTCTAAGGGCAGATTTTCGAAAGGAATGTTTCTTACGTATTAGGAAGGAGCCTATTTACTTTCAATGTCCACGTACCTTTTCAAGGCAATATTGATCACATCCTTTACACGTATACCTTTTGAAATAGCTATTTCCTTAGCTCTATCTAATACATCAGTGGTGATCATAGTTTGGAAGCGGCTTTCCAGCTCGTGAGCACTGGGAGACCTGGACTGTCTCTTTTGTGGAATAATATCATCAAAGGCATTATCCTCTAGTGCCTCCTCTATGGTGTCCAGAAAGCTCTTTCTACCGGAGGACTTTCCTTTTGAGCTTCTACTATTTGACAAATCATTAAGGGCATCACCCAGAGAATTTCTAAGGTTTTTTTTCCTTGTAGAAGAGGAGAGGGGTTTATTTCGTGTAATGGTTTTCTTTCCGGAGGCTTTCTTCTGCTCAGAATAGCCTGAAGGTATGATGTCTGAAAGAACATCATCCTCAAAAGCATCCTCTAACGCATCCAGAAATTTTTTAGCCATTCTCTAAAAATAAGATTAATTCTTAAAAAGGAGTGAAGGTGTTATGCTTTACGCTTCTACTAACTCGGAGGTTCTTTTGACTACTTCATCTGCTAATGCCAGGTAGTCATGCGCCCCGTGGCAATTCTCATCATAAGTAAATATGTGTTTCCCCATGCTTTGGGCTTCTGCCAGGGCTACGTTCCCTCTTATATGAATATCAAAAATCATATCCCCATACTTATCCAGTGCATGCTGAAGAATTTCTTGATGGAGAACCTTACGACTATCATATTGGGTGATGGTGATACCTAGCAGCTCCAGCTCGCTATTCATGCGGGTTTTAACTGTCCTTAATATGCGGATAAATTCAGACATTCCCTGCATAGCCAGGTACTCTGGTTGGAGGGCTATGATAACATAATCACTGGCAGTAAGAGCAGAAATGGTAAGAGAACCTAAAGAAGGAGGACAGTCAATGAGGATAAAATCATATAAATCTTTGATCTGCTGAAGGCTTTCCTGGAGAATAAACTCTTTCCCTACTTCATTATTCTTTTCAAAACCTGCTAGGTGAATAGAAGAGGGGATGATGTGGAAGTCTCCCAGGTCTAAGACAGATTTATTAATATCATCTTGAAATACCAATACCTGATAAATAGACTGTTCCTGCTTTTTAAGCCCTAATGAGGTAGAGGCATTAGCTTGGGGATCTAAATCTATGAGTAAGACTTTATGGCCCATCCTGGCCAGACCTGCGCCCAGATTAACGGTGGTGGTGGTCTTTCCTACGCCCCCTTTGTGATTCGCAATTGAAATAACGCTCATTAGATGCGGTTACAATACTGAATTATATATGAGTAAAAATATGTAAACGACTGGACAATAGAAAATATAAATAACTTCATAACGGATAGGGGCATAGACCTATTTGAAACGTCCCAAGCAACATTAACTATTATTCATACATTATTGTACAATTCTTAAATTTTATAGCATAAAATCATATCTTGACATGAAAGAATTTTCGTGTTTTGCCAACCAAAATATGAATCTTAGATGTAATTGAAGGCTTAGGAATGGGTACTTGGCTGTTTGTAATCCTCATTTCTGCTCTTTTTAAGGGGTATAAAGCCTATTTATGGTGAATGTAGACTTGATCAGGGACTAAGAAATAGTTCAAAATATGAAGTAAAACGTAAGCCTAATATGGCTTGAATTGGGTGTGTAGAGAAGGTTTTTTTGTGTAAAACAATCTACCCATTGATCCGTCTTTGTATCATATTTGGATTTCTTCTACACATTTCTTGTAGACCTACCCAGGCCAGGAATCCTCAGGTGGTGCACCAAATTAACGAAGACGTTAATTCCCCCTCCTTCATATACTATCATCATAAAATCTGGAACACTTATAAGCAGGATTTGGATGAGGCGCTCATCTTTGCAGACTCTGCCTACTACTGGTCATTGCATGAAGGAAAGGAGGATCAACAACTTACAGCCTTATTAAATCTGGTACTAGTACACGGAGCACTCCAAAATCACCTACAGGCAGAAGCCTACTTATCAGAGGCTTCTTGCATAAGTCCATCTCTAGATAGTACTGGCATATATGCCGTAGATCTCCGCAATAGAATCCCCTCTCCTTTTCTTGATTCTTCTCAGACTGTGTGGTATGAAAGTGCTTCTATGCCGCTAACTATCCTGGCATTATTAGGGATCTATTTGGCTTCCTTACTATTTGTCAGGGATAGAACTAAGAAGTCCCTGGCAAAAGGAATCCCTTCTCCCTTACCTCCGGGGGATAAGGTATGGGACATCAGGAAAGTAGCGCATGACCTAAAGACACCCCTGGCTAAGGTAGAGGGGCTATCCAAGATGATGATAGATGCCGGAAAGCTTAACTCAAACCAACGCTACTATCTGGACATGATTCAGAAAGTGGTTAGAGAAGGACAGGACATGATTCAGCTTATGCTACATGCCCAAAATGGGATTACGGCCTTCATGCCCATGAAGTCTGAGGTATTTTCATTAGAAGACCTTCTCCTGGCACAACTCCCTTCCTTTTATGCGGTAGCCCAACTCAAGGAAATACAGATTGTGCAACAACTCACGGCTGAACACCCTATGATTCATGGACATCCGGTAGCAGTATCCAGGATTTTGGATAACCTCATGTCAAACGCCCTGAAATTTTCTCCCCCTTCAGGAACAGTTTGGGTCAGCTTGGAGGATGAAGGCCATTCCCTGACTTTACGGGTAAAAGATGAGGGCGCAGGGATGAGTGCTGCAGATGTAAATCAGATTTTTTCTCACCCAGAGAAGTTAGCCAGCCAGCCTACTGCTGGCGAGAGCTCTAATGGCTTGGGCCTAAGTATAGTGAAAAGGCTAGCAGAAGAAATGGGCGGCTATATCCAAATTGAAAGTGAGCTTGGATATGGTACCACTATCTTACTGACCTTCCCTAGAATTCCTCATCCTACGGTAAAGTCCTAAGTGCTTAGGACTCCAAACGCCTTCCAGCCTGGAAACCCTTATTTTTCTCTACCTTGTATGAGCTAAAGCTCAAACTATGATGTACAGACCACTCTTGTTGGCTTGTCTTATGTTATGCCTAATGGCCTGCCAGCCTATACCTACCCAAACCTTTGACTTGCTTATCACAGGGGGGACAGTGTATGATGGAACAGGAGGACCGGCCAAGGTTACGGATGTATGGATTAATGGAGATACCATAGCCAGCATAGGCAAGATCTCAGGTGCTAATGCACAGCAGACCATACAAGCAAAGGGACTTGCCGTGAGTCCAGGGTTTATAAATATGCTTAGTTGGGCTACGGAGTCACTCATTGAAGATGGGAAGTCACAGAGTGGAATCAGACAGGGCGTTACCTTAGAGATTATGGGAGAAGGGAACTCTATGGGACCAGTAACCGAGGAGCGTAAGCTACAATGGATGAAGAGCCAGGGGGATATTAAGTATGACATAAAATGGAATACCCTGGGGGAGTACCTGGAATATCTGGAAGATAAGGGAGTCTCCACTAATGTGGCTTCCTTTATAGGAGCAGCTACTCCACGCGTAAATGTGATAGGATTTGAAAATAGAGCGCCCTCAGCGGAAGAGTTACACCTTATGCAGGAGCAGGTGAGGGTAGCCATGGAGGAAGGGGCTATGGGCGTGGCGTCTGCCCTCATCTATACCCCTGGATTCTTTGCTAAGACAGACGAGTTAATTGCTTTGTGTGAGGTGGTATCAGCGTATGAAGGTATGTACATTTCTCACCTGAGAAGTGAGGGGAAGAATATACTTACCGCTTTAGATGAACTCATTACTATAGCTAAGGAGGCGAATATTCCGGCTGAAGTATACCATTTAAAGGCTGCTGGAAAACAGAATTGGGGGAAGCTGGATACAGTCATAGCTAAGATAGACTCTGCCAGAAAAGTGGGCCTACGCATTACCACGGATATGTATACCTATACAGCTGGGGCTACAGGCCTGGATGCAGCTATGCCTCCGTGGGTACAAGAGGGAGGGCTAGGAAAGTGGATTAGCCGAATAAAAGATCCCTCCTTGAGGAAGAAAGTGGCTACAGAGATGAGACAGGAAGGGGAGGATTGGGAGAATCTATACTATGCAGCAGGCTCAGCAGATAAGCTGTTATTGGTAGGGTTTAATAATCTAGACCTTAAGAAATATACGGGAATGACGCTAGCCCAAGTAGC
>JBCCLI010000333.1:0-7482 GCA_039026975.1 Bacteroidota bacterium
GATATGACTTCTTACACATGTATGAGCACATGGATGTACGCATGCAGATGGGAGGTTCAGACCAGTGGGGAAACCTGACTACAGGTACTTACCTCATAGGGAAGAAATTCGGAAAAGATGCCAAAGCTTTCGCGGCTACCTGTCCGCTGGTTACTACAGCTGATGGGAAGAAATTCGGGAAGTCGGAAGCCGGAAATAAAATGTGGCTGGATAGAGAAAAGACCTCTCCCTATGAGTTCTTCCAGTACTTCAGGCAAAGCTCTGATGATGATGCGGCTAAATTCATCAAAATCTTCAGCACCAAGGGAAGAGAAGAACTGACCAGCATCATAGAAGAGCACTTACAAGATCCCGGTAGAGGCGCCTTGCAAATAGCCCTTGCTAAGGAAATCACTGAACGTGTACATGGAAAATTAGCCCTGGAGAATGCCCTGATTCTGACAGAATTCTTATTCAGCAGAAATACCACCAAGGAGTCCCTCAGTAAGTTGAGTCCTTCTCAGTGGCAGGAAGTAGTCAAGGTGTCTGACACCAAACAGATAGCCAAAGCTAAGCTGGAAAACGGCATAAACATCATAGACCTCCTGGTTCAGCTAGGGATCACCAAGTCTAAAGGGGAAGCCAGAAGGGCCATAGAAAAGGACAAATCCATACGTGTAAACGCAGATAAGTGGGAAGATATAGCTGGTACCATTACCATGAATCATTCGTTTCATAATAAATACATGCAGCTCCAAAAAGGGAAGAAGCAGAAGTTTATCGTGGAGCTGCTGTCATAGATACCCCAACATTCAAATGGTGGGCTTAGAAAATGGAAATATGCCACACTGGATCAGACCCAATATAGTTATTTGAGCGGCCTGGCCGTTTCTCCACAGCTTGTGAGGGGAAAGTGGGATGCATTGGAGGGACAAAGCGTTTTTGGGTACTTTTAGGGTAACTGCCAAAAGTACCTCCAAAGGGCTGTTATAAAAGGCGACGTAGCACCGGAACATCAAACTGGAAACTACACATCTCCCCAGAAACCAGTAGTCATTATGCAAGCTAAATATCTCATCCTTCTTGCTGTTGGATTTTGTTGGCTGATCCCCGGTCAGGCGCAGGAGCTGTATATTTCTAAGTATGTAGGCACCGGCCATGAAAGTGATAGGCAGCACTACCTTGAGATTTTCAATGAATCTCCCCAGTTCCATAAAGACGTCTCTAACTACCTACTAGTAACGCGCAACTACACCCTCAGGCTCCCCGCTAATTCTAACATAGGCCCCATGCAGGCCCTACGGGTAGGCTATGCACAATCAGGCGAAAAGCTGGACGTAGTTCTCCACTCCGAGCAAAAATTCTTTCTCAAAAGAGAACCCGATCCCAACGAAGAGGGAGATTTTCTACTCTTACTCAACAAGGAATGGGAAGAGGTAGATGGATTTTACTTTGCCCCAGAGCCAGGGACCACCTTCTTAGAAAAAGAGATCACCTTCCCCGACTGGGAGGGGGCGCCAGTGCTGACTATCCCAGCAGTAGGGAGTACCATCTGGAATTATCTCAGGGTATCTCCTGACCCTACCTTTGCCTTTGTGAGAATCAGCAATAAATGGAAGATCAATTCCCGAAAAAATACCACTAACCTGCTACCAGCTACCCAATACAGCTCCATGAAAGCGTTTTTTGAACTGGGGCAGATCATTCTCAGCTGGAAAACTCTGTATGAAAACGACTGCTACCAGCACGAAATAGAGAAAAGCCGGGATGGTACTAATTTTAGGGTCATCAATTCAGTTCCCGCCTATGTGAATTCTGTGGACTTGAACACCTACAGCTTTCAGGACAGCATGATCCGCTCAAACGAAACCTATTTCTACCGGCTCAGCAATACAGATAAGTTTGGGAAGCGCATTTACTCGGAAGTGGTGCGGGTACTTGCCAGCAGTGAACTGAGCAAACTTAGCATAGACCTTATCTCCCAAAGTCAGCCAGATGGTAAATCTCTGGATGTACGCTTTAATGCGGCCCAGGATCAGGAGGTGAGAATCAAAATTTTGGATGAAGAGTTCCGGGAGATAGATGTGTTGTACTATGGCACGGTAAAAGCGGATAAACAGCATCTCATCAAGTATCAAGATCCTCTCCCCTTTGGGAAATACTTCCTGATAGCGGATACGCCCATTGACAGGTCCTTTATAGAATTTATCATAGGAAAAAACCGAGAAGTAATAATTCAGGAATAAGTTTCAGAAGTAGGAGAATTTCCCTAGTTTTGCCAGCCAGATTTTATGAAATTCCTCAAATAGACCCAGAGAGTTGCCGGAGCGGTCGAACGGGCACGCCTGGAAAGCGTGTGTGCCTTATGGGTACCGAGGGTTCGAATCCCTCACTCTCTGCAAGTTACGTCCAAGCCCCCACTAGGGGGCTTTTCATTTGCACGCAATTTGCACGCAAAAAGGGGTGTTTTTGGGGGTATTTTGGTTTCATCCACTTGAATTTGATAAAGATTTCTCTGGTGTTTATCACAATTAAAGGGAAGAAGTCTATTCAAAACGTGAGTATAGAATCATAACTGATCGCAGGATTCATAACCCTGAGGTCGGGGGTTCAATTCCCCCCTTCGCCACACTAAGAATCAAGCACTTACGAATAAATATCGTAAGTGCTTTTTTCTTGGGTACAACATAGGTACAACAAATGGTGGTTTTACTTGGGTCGAAATGGTGTGATATGGCTGAGTTAAAGGTCATAGTCGACAACTAAATTCTACTCAAATAGGAAGGTCTTACACTGAAATAAATTGACAGGATATTTTCAAACTGTTGACTATGAACACCTTATCAAAACTTAGAAGAAATCCTCGTTCACAGGAGTTTAGACACCGAATTGTAGAAAGATACCGCATGGGGCTACACAGTTCTTTTACCATCTGGCGCAAGCATGAAAGCCAAGGAAACAACTGCTAGCTATATCTCTTCCACAGTGAATTCCTATTTGAGAGTCCCACTAGCCAAAAATGCCCCTGAGCGCCCAGAATTATATTTTGTTGACTTCAACAAAATGTAATAAACAGGAGGTAGATTTTCTACAGAATTTATACACTGTCTAGGCAAGAATGCACGCTTGGAAAATAGAATAAAGGAATGGGATCCTGCATTAGGTATTCTTATTCAGTTTATTAGAAATTCGAAACTATCCGTTTTCGCACAGATTCCCCTCTCCCTCATCAAGTATTTTTCCTTCCGTATTTTTAAAGCCGATGGGTTTGACGTAGCTGACAGTTAACGTTTTTAGTAGGAGCACAAAAAGGAACTATCCCATTTATCGTTTAATTTTAGTATTATTGAATGAATAGTTACTAGAACTAGATAGTCCTTTATAGATCATCCTGGACAAGGGGGAGAGATACAATTGAATAGCTGTTTTTTGACGTACTGAATAATGCCGTGGGAGCTTTAGTTGCCAACCCCAGTCATTATCATTTAGTAGATGTAGGTGCATCCAACCGTTGGACCAATTCTTAGATTTGTACTTTCAAAGACCCAAGGTAAAAGATCAGAAAAAAGGTAATGAAGTCTTATTTCAACAATTCGAAACAAAAATAGTGTCATGCACTTATCCCTGGAAAAACGTGTTACAAAAAGCAAGGTTAAATGGCTCTGATACAGCAGCTTAAATGAAATCAGCTGTAGCAGAGCACTCCACATTTAGGTAGGACTGTGACTTCCAAACACTCAGTATCCTTCAAAAGTCTAAGGGTAGCAGAGCACTCCACATTTAGGTAGGACTGTGACTAAAATAATTGAATACCCCTCCGCTTTCCTCTATAGTAGCAGAGCACTCCACATTTAGGTAGGACTGTGACATTCTGTAGTTAGATCCAGGAATTAGCGCCACATGTAGCAGAGCACTCCACATTTAGGTAGGACTGTGACGTTGGACTATAGTGGTAAGAGAAGTCTCCTCTTTGTAGCAGAGCACTCCACATTTAGGTAGGACTGTGACTTCAAGTGAAATATCTTGCTGCTCGCTCATAGGAAGTAGCAGAGCACTCCACATTTAGGTAGGACTGTGACTATTGAAGGAAAGAGTTCCTTGTCCAGGAGTAAGTAGCAGAGCACTCCACATTTAGGTAGGACTGTGACTATTGAAGGAAAGAGTTCCTTGTCCAGGAGTAAGTAGCAGAGCACTCCACATTTAGGTAGGACTGTGACTAACTTCTCTTCAGCTTCAGCATTTATTTGTTTGGTAGCAGAGCACTCCACATTTAGGTAGGACTGTGACATTAAGCCGATGAAAAGAACTAGTAGGGGCCTGTAGCAGAGCACTCCACATTTAGGTAGGACTGCGACCCAGTAGAAAACTTCCATATGCCACAACATAGTAGCAGAGCACTCCACATTTAGGTAGGACTGCGACACTTAGCAACCCTTCTCTTAAATCCCAAATTTGGTAGCAGAGCACTCCACATTTAGGTAGGACTGCGACTTGAAACTTCTGCCACCTCGCATCATTGATCCAATGTAGCAGAGCACTCCACATTTAGGTAGGACTACAGATACGTACCTCAATACGATTCTTTTTGTGTACTGGGGTGCACGAAAGCGGGGAGGATAGCCTGTGGGAAGGCCTTGGTTGTTGAGTGCTAGATTTTTGCTTCGTTTTCATCATGGAAAATGAAGAAGCCTTCGTAGCAGAGCACTTCACATTTAGGTAGGACTGAGAGGTTAGATAATTGAGCCCTAAATCTTTTTGCTTGAAAAGCGTATATTTAGGATGTGGGTGAGCTACAGCAACATATTTTAAGTTTATCTGTCCCAGAGAGACTCCAGTTGATCTCTTTCATAGCATCTTCCATCTCGGAAGACGCCATTAATGGTATTTCACAAGTGCCAGATGAATGGGTAGAAGAAGCAATGATACGTATTCAAAATGCCAAAGCTGGAAATACCAAAACGTACAGCTGGGAAGAGGTAAAGGAACAAGTTAATGGCAGAAAGTAGCTCATACAAACTTCTCATTACCCAGGAAGCCAGGGATGATATCATGAATTTAGCGGAGTTTTATGATGAGCTATCTATGTGAATGGGGGACACCTTTATTGATGAGCTAGGGGATTTATTGCTAAAAATAGAAGAGAAACCTTTCCAGTGGCAATACGCTAGAACGGCTGAAGATGGGATTAGGAGAGCAATTCTAAAAAAGCCCGCAGTCGTCACTTTGTATCAAGTACAAAAAATCTTGTTTACATAGCTTCAGTCAAGGATGCTAGGTCAGACTGGATGAAGGAATAAAGCTCCATATTTAGGTAGGACTGTAACTTCTTAGTCTTTATACAGTCTTCAACGGGGTCACCATCTCTAGATCTGTCCAGCTTAGGTAGGACCAAATTTTGAGGAAGTAGCTGATAAGCGTCAACTCAAGGGTGTCATTTAATGGTAGGGGCTCCAAATAAGTTTGATCAACTCAATAACCCAGATGCTGATCTTTTGAAGACCTGATTCCCTTATCAGATGTTATTTGCTTAAAATACTCTTTCTTATACTCAGCCTCTCCCGCTTTCAACGCCAGATAAACCTCCTTATTCTCACTAACAGATTTCAGAAGTTTAGAGAAAACTTTAGGCTCATTCTTTGAGAGGAAATAGCCTTGATTAAATAGCTTAATGTATCTCTTCTCTTCCATCAGAATGTTTCTTGGGCGTTTTCTTCCAGATAGGTCAGAATAGATTCACGATCATAGAGGATCAGCTTCTTCATGGGTTGGCTAAACCGGATTTTGCCTTCATCTCTAAGTTTCTGGAGCGTGGTTTTAGAGGTAATGGTTAGTATCTCCATAGCCTCTTCTCAAGATATCCATTTAGGCTTTTCCTGTTTTTTCTCCATCAGTCTGTCTACCACTTCATCTATGAGTGAGCAGAAGGCTTCTGTTTGAAGGCAAATAAATTCCATATTAAAGCATATTTCATATATAAAACTATATTGGCTATATGAAAATTGTGCTCTTCTTCAAAGAATCAAGATTCTATAAAGACACTCTATCAGAGTACTCATCAAGCACATTGGTTGGTAAAGATTTTAGATATACCTCCGTAGTGCTAAGGCTGGAATGACCAAGCATCTCAGAAATGGCTTTGATAGGCACATCATTTAGTAAGGCCTGGGTAGCAAAAGAGTGTCTCGCTACATATGAAGTGAGTTTTTCTTCTATCCCGCACAGCAACGCCAATCTCTTAAGGGCTAGGTTATAGGACTTCCTCATCTTGTCCAAATCCTTATATCTATCATACAAACTTTCTCTTTCCAGAATAGGGAAAATGCCCCAGAAATCTATCTAATCATACATCAGCTGGGACATATATAGAGAGTTTTACCTAACTTAGAGGTATTCCTTTGAAATAGCATTTATACCGATACACAATGAAAAAACTACTTGCTTCCTATTTATTCTCCGTACTCACCGTTTCTCTCTTTCTCACTTCGTGTGGACCTAATGCTTCTAAAGAAGTAGAGGCCGGTGCCGGGGCTTCTTACCTAAGTGAAAATAAGGTAGCTCTTACCTTGCCAGACGGGTTTACAGCTAGTGTCATAGCTGATTCTCTGGGGAGAGCCAGACACATAGCCGTTCACTCCAACGGAGACATCTATGTAAAGCTTAAAAAGCTAACGGAAAATGGTCATGGCATTTTACACCTAAGAGATGCTGATGGAGATGGGAAATCAGAAATACAAACCAGCTTTGGTGACTTTGTAGGGACAGGAATAGAGATTTATGATGGCTATCTATATGCCTCTAGTGATACCTCTGTCCATCGTTTCTCCCTGAAAGAGCCTATAACGGAAGACACTCAGCCGGAAACCATAGTAACGGGTTTTCCTGATGTCCGTGTGCATGAGGCTAAGTCCATAGCCTTAGATGGAAACGGAAATCTATTTGTAAACGTAGGCGCTCCCTCTAATGTATGCCAGGAGAAAGACAGGGAAAAAGGGAGTCCAGGTATGGACCCTTGCCCCTTACTGGAAAGAAATGGAGGCGTCTGGAAATTTGATGCCAATACCTTGGGGCAAACTCAAGTGGATGATGGAGAAAGATTTGCCACGGGTATTCGGAATGCAGTAGCCCTGGACTGGAACTGGGAATCGAATGCATTATTTGCCGTTCAGCATGGACGTGATATGCTACGAGATTATGGATTTACGGATGAACAGAATGCGAAATATCCTGCTGAAGAACTCCTACTCGTAGCAGAAGGAAACGACTATGGATGGCCCTACTGCTATTATAACCAAGATAAGGAGCTGAAAATATTAAATCCTGAATACGGAGGAGACAATGAAATATCAGGTCGATGCGAAGGAGTTGACCGTCCTCTTTATGGGTTTCCTGGGCATTGGGCACCCAATGATATTCTTTTCTACACAGGAGAACAGTTTCCTAAAAAATATAAGAACGGTGCTTTCATTGCTTTCCATGGTTCGTGGAACAGAGCGCCTCTGGAAC
>JBCCLI010000334.1:0-7442 GCA_039026975.1 Bacteroidota bacterium
AGCCTGACGGGGATCAGAAATATGAACAAATGATGCCTCAAAATGAGCTAGAAAGGTATCTTTACTTAGATCGGATTCCATTTTACCCTAAAATACCAAAATTAGTTCAGTATCTCGAATATTTATTGTGATTTACCCCTGCCATTTTTATTAGATGGGCACATGCTGCAGGAGGGCAGCCACACATTGTTCCGTAGTAACTTCCTCAGCCTCAGCTTCAAAGTTCAAAATAACCCTATGTCCTAATACTTCCTGGGCTATGGCTTTTACATCCTCTGGCAACGCATAGGAGCGCCCTTCCAGAAAGGCATGGGCCCTGGCCCCCAAATGGAGGGCCATGGTAGCCCTTGGGGAAGCCCCAAACTCTATATAATCAGCCAATTCTTGTAAGCCATATTGAGAAGGGTTTCTACTAGCCAGCACTAGGTGAACGATGTAATCCTCTAGCTGCTCGGCTACCTGGATCTGGTCTATCAACTTCCGAATTTCCAGGATATCTTCTTTGTGAAGAATAGGCTTCACACTTGGCAATTGCCCTGTGCGGGCCATCCTACGCATAATTTCCTTTTCCTCCTTGAAGTCAGGATATCCCACTTTTACCCTAAGCATAAATCTGTCAATCTGTGCTTCAGGAAGGGCGTAGGTACCTTCCTGGTCTATAGGGTTTTGGGTAGCCAGCACCAGGAAAGGCTCATCCAAAGGAAAGGTACTGCCCCCAATAGAGACTTGTTTCTCCTGCATGGCTTCCAATAAGGCCGACTGCACTTTGGCAGGGGCACGATTAATTTCGTCTGCTAGAATAAGATGAGCGAAAACAGGTCCCTTTTTGATTTCAAAAGTTCCCTTAGCCTGATGGAAGATTTCTGTTCCTACCACATCAGCTGGTAGCATGTCGGGGGTAAACTGAATCCGGCTGAAGTCTACAGCTAGGGTTTCCGCCAGCGTACGCACAGTCAGCGTCTTAGCTAAGCCCGGCACCCCTTCCAGCAGGATATGGCCATTCGTAAATAATCCAATTAACAGACGGGACACCATCTGCTCCTGTCCTATGACTACCTTGCTCACCTCCTGTCGGACGGCCGCTATTTTACTGAACAAGGCCTCTCCGCCCAACCGCTCCAAGGTTACGGGTTTGTTTTGCATGCTCATGGAAGACTAACGCTTACGCTACCCCAAAAAATACTAGTATCTGAATGATTAAACGCTAAAGCCTGAGAAAAATGTAATTCCTGGATGAAAAAATCTCCTTTTTCTGGCTTTCAGATCAATCATAAATTGTAGATAAAGAAGGACTTGGGCAAGTTTATGCGTTGTGTATTCGCATTAATGGTGCTAAAATTGTTTTTTTAAGTCCTTAAGCATGAGAAGCCTAAATATCATATGCTGCTGTGGAATAGTCCTTTACCTGTTGATCACAGCTTGTGGCAGGGAAGAAAACGTCCGCTCCCAGCTGTTTGAAGATATTTTCATAGATCAGGAGTCCACCTTTAGGGGAACTAACCTAGGAGATGATATTTCCGTTCCCAAACAAAATGAGCTGCCAAAAGTCCCTAAATACATAGATTCCCTGGGAATCGTCTATGAATATGCTCTTGAAGGAGGAGACAAACTATTCGTGGAATACTATAAAGATAAAAACGAGGAGGAGGAGGCCAATCTGGTAGCAGCCATCATTGCCAATGTGTACCTTAAAGATGAAATTATTACCTCTCAATTATATAATGAAATCCAGTCTTATCTGAATTCCATTGAAGCATATGGCCTCTCAAGTGGTTCGTATGGAAATTACTCCTGGGAAAGTAGAACGGCCAATAACAACCGCATGGAAATATCCCTCAAACTCGATGATACCAAAAGGGGGATTACGTTAAACTTCATTGAGACAAGATACTGATGAAAATATACACGGGAAAGGGAGATGAAGGCTACACCTCACTATTAGGAGGGAGCAGAGTTTCTAAAGACGATTTACAAATAGAAGCCTATGGAACAGTAGATGAATTAAATAGCTGGATAGGGATGCTGGCAGTAGAACCTTTACTAGAGGGCTATAAGACACTTCTTCAGCGTATCCAACATCATTTATTTAATATTGGCTCTCTCCTTGCCCAGGGAAGTAAGTCAAACCTCATGAAGCTCCCCACCATAGGGAGTGAAGATATTCAGATGCTGGAGGACGCTATGGATGGGATGACCACCCAGCTACCTCCCCTCAAAAATTTTATTTTACCAGGATCAGGACCTGTAAATG
Source organism: Bacteroidota bacterium (assembly GCA_039026975.1). GTDB lineage: Bacteria > Bacteroidota > Bacteroidia > J057 > J057 > JBCBKZ01. The sequence continues at coordinate 2,252 of JBCCLI010000334.1, forward strand.
CCAAGACCCATGTAGGGAGAACCGTTTGTAGGAGGGCAGAGAGAAGAGTGGTGGCTTTACATCAGTTTGAAGCGGTAGACTCTGAAACCATCATTTATCTGAATAGGCTCTCTGATTTTTTATTTGTCCTTGGGAGAATAGCTACCCTGCTGGCCGAAGAGGAAGAAGTAAAATGGTCGCCAGCTTAGCCTATGCTGAAATAGGTGATTCTCTAGAGAAATTTCTGGATAATAAGGTCTTGCAAACTTTTCTGTTAAAGAATAGGGATTCTATTGGCTGGATCGAGTTCCTTCCAGAAAGTAAAAGTGTTAAACATGGTTTTAGTCGAGGTAGAAAGAAATATTAGCTGCCTGCCTGGCAGATTGAATAAAAGCCCTTTGCATACCACGTGATAGTTCATTTACCCGCTCATTGATAAAGAAATCAAGCTCATGTAGCTGCACTACCCTGTCTTGATTCATATCAGCAGCCCCTTCCAGACCTTCACTGACTGCCTGCTTCAAGATCTGTGCGTACCAGGCATTATTTAACCTTCTCCTGTCTACATAATCACTTCCAATAACCACAATATTTCTATCATAACGGAGATTCTGTACCCTTGACCTAACTGCTAGATCTCCCCAGGAATAATCAATTACAATAATCTTAGTACCGGGTAAATCAGAAATATAATTAAAGGCATCTTCCCTGAGAACATTTAGGTTTCCGGAAAGAGAAATAAAAATTAAATCTCTTGGCTGGCCTATCTCCATCAGCTGTTGGAGGTTCAAATAAAAAGACCTTTGACGCTGCGGACTGTTAATATGGTGAAAACTACTGTGCACACGCTGAAAGGTCCTCAGCTCTTGTTTAAACAGTACCTGAGCTAGCCGCGTCTCCAAGCTAGGGCTGGATCTGTTGATGTTGGGGCCTTGGTCGTAAGCAGGCTGCTGCGGATAAACCGGTTTAGAAGTAATAGGGAGATCCTCTACTGGCGGGGTGTAGGGCTGATTTCTGCCTTGGCTACCCTGCTGTTGGTAGCGTTGGGTAGGAGTAGGTTCAAGAGCGGCTACCCGTAATCTCTGTGAAGGAAAAATTTCATTATCCATGAGCCCATTTTGCTTCTTAAGGGCATCTACTGATAAGCCGTATTTCCGGGCAATACTATATAGAGTTTCTCCTTTCTGAACCGTGTGGTATTGAGGCTGGTATTCTCTCCATTGATTTTCCTGAGCATGAACATACAGGAGAGAAGTAGTCCACAGTAAAAGGGCAGAAATGATAAGTCTTTTCATGGTTTGTAGGCTGATGGGTCTTGTGGATTACATCTGAAATGGAAACGATTTGCCATGCCAAATCGCATATTCTTCCAAATACGAAATAATAAAAACCGTAAGACCTGATGTAATAAAAAACTGGTGAATGTTTCTAATTTAGGGATAAAACAAGCTGTTTTCAACTTTAGGTTGATTCAATTTTTAGAAAAATATACCAAATCCAAAATTAACATAGTAATAAACAAACAAGAGGTATTCATTACATTTCTCCAAGCACAAATACCAGACAGAAAGATAGGAGAACTAAGGTTTTTAATGCAGAAGGGGAAGCTGTACTTTTAGGATATGGATTCAAAAAGCTTCAGAGTAGGTCTTAGCGTACTAGCCGCCATTTTCATTGTCTACCTGTTTTTAAGCTGGACCCAGCAAAGACAGCTTTTTGGGACTCAGACCACTACCTATCACATCCAGTTTGACCAAATTGGCGGCTTACTAGAAGGTGATCCAGTATTTATCAGAGGCTATGAAGTGGGAAAGGTAGCAGACATTCAGTTTACCCCTACCCAAATTTTAGTAGACATTCAAATCCAACAAGAGGCAGCATTAGCGGAGGATGCCTACGCAGAAATCATGATGAAGGACCTGATGGGATCTAAAGCCTTAAGCTTACACCCTGGGTCTGCTCACTCTCTCTTGAACCCTACCCAGATCATTCCTGGAAAAGGAGGCGCAGATTGGGGAAAACTAATGAATAGTGTAAATACCCTTGCCACCATCTTGGAAAAGGAGGATGTAAATGGATGGTTGATAAAAAGCGAAAAACTCTTAGATCAACTTATTCAAGGCACCCAATTACTAACTAGTGATACCCTTAGCTCCCTACTACTTTCTGTTACTAATACCAGTGATCAAGCGGGAAAGCTCCTTCAGCGGGCGCAAGAGAAACAGCTCGTGGATCAGGTAAGTAGCACGCTTACCCAAATAGAATCTCTTAGTACCCAAATAGATAGCCTTACCCAATCTCTGCTCCCCTTCACTAATGCCCTTAGCCCGGAATGGGTACAGGCTTCAGATAGCGTACTGTCCTCCATCACGCCGCTACTAGCTCAAACTGAAAACTTACTATCTCAAGGAGAATCCTTCTTTCAGGCCCTTGAAAGGCAGCAGGGGCTACTTGGGAGAACTATCTACAACAGAGAACTATCCAACCGCCTAGACTCTACACTTACCCTGTTTGAAGAGGTGCTGATCAGGCTGAAAGATGAACGTATACGCGTAGGTATAGCCTTGTCAAAAGAAAAAGAAGCTGCTAGCCAGAAACCTTAGACTCATCTGTCTGCACGTCTGAGGTAATTTTACCATCTACCAATCGTATGATTCGGTTTCCATATGTGGCATTCTTTTCAGAGTGTGTTACCTGTACAATAGTAATCCCTTCTGAGTTTAAGGCAGAGAATAACTCCATGATCTCAGCTCCCTGCTCAGTATGAAGATTTCCTGTAGGCTCATCTGCCAGAATAATGGAAGGTTTTCCCACCACTGCCCTGGCTATCCCTACTAACTGCTGCTGACCACCGGATAACTGGTGGGGGAAAAGAGACTTTTTCTCATCCAGGTTAAATTTTACCAGCATCTGCTGGATGCGGTCTTTCCTTTCTCCTCTTCCCATTTTCCTGTAGAGTAAAGGCGTTTCAATATTCTCATACACCGTTAAATCATCTATTAGGTGATAAGCTTGAAAGACAAAGCCTATATGGTGTTTGTGGAGTTCCGTTTTTTCTTTCTCCCTAAGTTTATGAACTGCTTTCTCTTTAAAAAAGTAGGAACCTTCATTAGGCTGCTCTAATAAGCCTAAAATATTGAGTAGAGTGGATTTCCCAGCCCCACTGGGTCCCATAATGGTCACAAATTCTCCCTGCTGAATTTCCAGGTCTACCTTTTCCAGTATATAGGCTTTTTGGAAACCAGATCTAAAGGTTTTAGAGACGCCACTTAGTTTGATCATAGTCTGAAGTGTGGGTTATTAGCTTAGTTAACATTCCAAGGAATATACCATTCTATAAGGAGCTGAGAGTCAAGCCTCCATTTACTTTCAAATAAATAGATGTATCAATAAGGAACAACTTCTGACCCAAATTGATACATGAGAATATCAAATTCCTTGCAACTCATTTAGGGTAAAGATGTCTTTTCATCACACACGGTTGCAAGGAATACCTACAGTTATGAAACGCCTTAGTTGCTACATTTTTTTTCTGCTCATTCTTACTGGCCCATTTCTCTGGGCTCAGTCTTCTCAGTGGTCTGTGGGGATAAGAGCCGGAAAATCTTCTGGCGTAAGTGCTAAGTTTTACGCAAATGATTCCTTTTCTACTGAAATATTGCTGACTGTACGGGAAGATGGCGTACAGCTGACGGGCCTAGCCATTTTTGAAGAAGGTGAAATCCCACTCCTGGATGTTGACCCTCAGTTTTTTTGGTACTATGGCATAGGAGGACATGGAGGCTATTACAGATACAGCAGAAATGTCAGAGATGAAACGGGAAAAATATTCTCCCAAAGAAGAACCCGAGCTGCTGTAGGATTAGACGGCATTATTGGGATGTCCTGGCGTGCTAATGACTGGCCAGTAGCCCTCAGTTTAGATTGGAAACCATACTTTGATTTATTTTTACCTGTAAGAATGTCCGAAGGTCTTTTTGACTTTGGCATTACTGCCAGATACCTGTTTTAACTATGAAATCTACATCTTTTAAGCTTATCAGCACCACCCTCTTCCTGGCTGCCCTGATCATTACTGCCCCACTTGAAGCCCAGCATAGGCATAGGCACAAGCACAAGCATAACCGTGAGCAGCGGACGCTATTTGGAAATAGAAACTGTGTTTCTCACGGAGGGTATGGCGCCCTAACCATTCACGCTACAGAATTTGCAGATGGGGAGAATGCCATTCTCGTAGGAGGGAGAGGAGCATGGGTTATGAACCATGGCTTTGCGCTGGGATTGGCAGGCTATGGTCTAGTGAATACCATAGAATACGCTGATAAAATTCCTGGCAGAAATGCGAAAATGGAAATGGGATATGGGGGTCTGCTGCTAGAGCCCATTATTCTATCCAGATTACCCGTACATATTTCTATCCCTACCGTCTTGGGCGTAGGATGGGCAGGCTACCGAGATCCAGACAGACAGTTGGGAGACTTATTCGATGAAGACATCTTTGATGAGGATGTATTCTTCGTACTAGAACCCGGTATTAACCTAGAGCTGAATATCATTAGGTCTTTTAGGCTTGGACTAAATGCCCAATATAGATTTACCCAAGATCTTGATTTGGTAAATACATCTACAGATAACCTGGAAGGATGGTCTGCCGGTGTCATTTTAAAATTTGGACGATTTTAAAGATCCACACACGCATAAACACTACATATGTTGGGGACTGTCTTTACAGGCAGTCCCCTATTTATATATAAAATCAACCTTCCTCAACAGCTAGCTCAAAATCCTCAGCTGTTAGCCCTACGTTAAATTGTACATTCTCTGAGATCTCTTCTACCCACTGTACTGTCTCTTCCTCTATTTCAGCCTCCCAATTAGAGGGCGTATATCTTCTGTAGGTAGTTAGCTTCAGTCCGTCTATTTCCTCGTATTCCACCTCCATTAATAGCGGATCAGTCCGGTTATATGCTTTGACGGTAAAGAGAAATTGATCTACCAGCTTAGTTTCAGGATTAATAAATAACAGGTAAATGTCCTGCGCATCCCCTACTCCTTCTTCAAAGCTCACTTCCACTTTATCATAGGTAATTCCTTTCACTTCCTGAGTACCTTTGTATGCATAGGTAAGACCGGGATCTGCTAACTTATGCATCATAGCGAACCAGTAGAAATTGGTTTTCCTGCTAAAGCGGGCTCTATTGATGTCATCTTC
>JBCCLI010000335.1:0-7437 GCA_039026975.1 Bacteroidota bacterium
CCTATGATTTCTGAGATACACCAACTAGATGTGAGCAAGCAGTATACCTATGCTGATTATCTCTCGTGGCAGTTTGATGAAATGATAGAGCTTATCAGAGGGAAAATTTTCCTGATGTCTCCTGCCCCAGGCCTATCGCATCAGCGTATTTCTTCCAACCTACACAGAATCATAGCGAATCACTTCTTCCAACAAAAATGCCAAGTATTTCACGCACCTTTTGATGTACGTCTTCCGTTGGCAGCTACCCAAGAAGCATATGATCAAGTAGATACCGTGGTCCAACCTGATATATGCGTAGTGTGTGATGAGGCGAAACTGGATGAAAAAGGATGTGCAGGTGCACCTGATTGGATCATTGAAATTATTTCCCCCTCAACGGCCTCTAAGGACCTTACTGAGAAGTTTGAGCTATACCAGTCCTCTGGCGTAAAAGAGTATTGGATCGTTTACCCGGAAGGATCTGTCTATGCCTATGCCTTGGATGAAAAAGGGAAGTATGAGCTTTACCCAAACCGACCGCTTGTCAAGGAGGACATGCTTAGGCCTATCAGCTTCCCTTCCCTTATCATGAAACTGGAAGAAGTATTTATTTAACCTTCCCTCCATGCCCCTCATCCCAGGTACTACAGGGTATGCTGAAAGGCTTCAGGCGTTCACGGAAGCTACGCTAGCCTTGCCCTTTGAGGTATTACATCAGGATTTTCTACCCTATTTCCCGGAGGCAGCTTGTCGGGTGTTAGATGTGGGCGCAGGGATAGGGAGAGATGCCCACACATGCTGGGAGATGGGCCATACAGTAATAGCTGTGGAACCATTGGAGGCCTTTCGGAAGGCGGGGCAAGTGCTGTTCCCTACTTCAGGTATCAGATGGAAGGATGATGCCCTACCCAGCCTATCAAGCCTGGAAGGACCTTTTGAGATGGTATTGGCCTCTGGCGTTTGGCATCATCTTAGGCTGGAGGAGCAAGCAGACGCACTCAAAAGAGTGGCCGACTTATTAGTAGCAGGGGGAAGATTCTTCCTTTCCCTGAGAAATGGACCAGCAGCAGTAGGTACCCATACGTTTCCTACTGAGGTAAAGGCTAGCCTGGATGTAGGTGCTGCCTATGGCCTAAGCCCCCTACTTGTATTGGAAAATCAGCCTAGCTTGATGAAGCATAAAAAGGAAGTGCGCTGGGCACGCATTGTCTTTAAAAAGAATGATGTGGCAAGTTCAGGTTAGTATTCTCCTATCTATTTTCTCAACCATCCCTATTGCTAGAAGCTGGAATAGATTATAATTTTAAGGATGCTTAGGAAATTTCACATATGCTTTTGGGTCCTACTGGCTCTAATGGTAGCAGCCTGTTCTTCTAATGAGGGAGGATCATATGCATTTGAGGCAGATCAGGTAGCGCAGGATGCACGACAAATGATCACATGCGACAGCCTGTATAAAGTCATGCAAAGAAATAAGGCTATGGTTTTCAGTAAATACAATGCCTACCCTCTCAACTTTGATGCGACCTTAATCTCGTTGGATACCTTGATGAATCCCTTTATGAAGGAGTGGTTTCTCTGCTTACCTGAGTCAGAATTTAATAAAGCCACTATCCGGAAAGGCTTAGGAAAATACCTGGTTCAAGAGTGGGGCTTAAAGACAGATAATACCCTGGCTACCCGCATGTATAAAATGGGTATTCTCCATCATGATGACATGGCCAGCATCATTTTACTTAGTTACCAGCGGAAGCTTAAAAAGAAGGATATGCGGGTGCAAGAACAGATAGAATTTTACCAGGAATTTTGGCGCGCAGCAGGTATGCCCGTGGACTCGGCCCTCAGATACATAGATGAGCGAAAATAACGCACTGTCCATTCATACATACTATTTAAATCTTTAGCCCTTTAAATGGTAAGTCCACGCATAACTTAGTTTTCATACTTACATTTCGATAAGAATAAAGTTTATAAGTAGTATTTTTCATTTATTATTTTGAATGATTATTCAATTTTGTTATATTGAATCATTCTTTCATCCATTACTAATTAGAATGAGTTTCCTCGTTGCTGTAATCACATTCGCTATCACTACCTTGCTCCTCCTCCTGTACAGAGAACTCGCCTATGCCAAAATGGCTAACCAGCTCATCAATGCCATAGGGAACCACCAACGATTTACCCGTATGTGGTATATCTCTGGAATTATTTCCCTGTCTGTATTGGCAGCTGCCATCATAATAGGCATTTGGGTATCCACAAATGTACTGGAGCTACTTTCCGCCTAGTGGCCTTTCCTCCTAAACACATATTCTCCTGGAGAATAGCTTAACCGAATACTAATTGAGGGCAGATTAAAGGATCCAAATGAATCTTCTGTTCCCTCATCTAAAATAGGGTTGATGAAATTGTTTACAATGAGTTGACCTATGAAATCATCCGAATCCAACCTGGCCCTACTGGCCAGGTTGATTTGGTATGAAAACTCTGTATGTATACTCCAGCGAGGCCTTCGCTTAAACCTAAAGCGTTTCCCCATGGTAAAGCCCAACTGAATGGGATTAAGGACCGCCTTTACTTTCGTATCCTCATAGAAATAGCGGATCAGATCATTGGTTTCTACTGCCTCTTGCAGGTCTTCTGCAAAGCCTTGAGAATTCCCAAAATCGAATTCTTCTACTAGTTCTTGGGGGGTAGAGACCATGGAGAAGCGTTGGAATTGGAGATTCAGCCCTACATACACATCTCTCCATTTGAGAATGTGGTAATGGGTTCCCACCTCAAACACAAATCCATTTCTCAGCTCTTCCTGGATAAACTGCTTCCTGGCCTCTTGGTTGGCGTTTTGATCAGGTAAAAGCTCTGTTGCCGTGACCACATAGGCGCGAGATAACTGCCCCAAGCCTATATAACCGGAAACCTTCCCTCTGGTCATAAACTCAAGACCTATGGCATGCTGGATGGGGTACTGGGTTTTCAGGCTCAAACTAAAAGCAGGTACATATTGGCCCTTACTCGCAATGAGTGAGTCTAGTATAACAGCAGATTTTTCATCTTCTTCTACTTGCCCCCAGCAAAGCTGTGAGGAAAATAGGCAAGACAGTAATAGGAGTTGACGTAGTAAATAGCTCAATGTATAATATGTTTGCAGTTATTGATTGTTAACGTATATCCCGATCAGTCTGATGCGAGAGAAGCTCAGCATATGCATGCTAAGCTCTTCAAGAAAAATCCTATCCTACTCCTACCCCATTCACCACCCTTCCATCTTCCAGTTCTATGATCCTGTCGCTATTGGCAGCAAACTCATCATCATGGGTAACAGCTATGATAGTCTGCCCCCTTTCTACAGCCAGCTCACGGAAAATATCAAACACAATTTGGGTATTCTTGGAGTCCAGGTTTCCGGTAGGCTCATCGCCTAGAATGATGGCCGGTTCATTGATGAGTGCCCTGGCTATGGCTACCCGCTGCTGTTGACCGCCTGATAGCTTATTGGCAGACTTATAGGCCTGGTCTTCTATGTCCAGGAGCTTAAGGTTCTCATAGGCATCATGCGCTATTTCCTGCCTAGACTTTTCCCCCAGCTTGAGGGCAGGTAAAATGACATTCTCTATAGCACTAAACTCTGGGAGCAAATAGTGGAACTGAAACACAAACCCTATGTGTCTGTTGCGGAAAGCAGCCAGTTCATTTTGGCTTCTTCCGGTCAGGGGCTCTCCGTTAATGGTAAGTTCTCCTCCATAGTCAGTATCCATGGTGGACAACACATACAAAAGCGTAGATTTCCCTGAACCGGATTTGCCAATGATAGAGAGAAATTCTCCTTTTTCGATTTCGAAACTTATGTTTTTAAGAACCTGAAAGGTTTGAGGCTCATGGAAATACTTGCTGATTTGGGTAACTGATAGGGCTTTTTCTTGATATTGCATTGATTCCTGTTTTGAATGTTCGTGGAGACCCATGGATTGACTTTGAAAAAATAAGTGGTCCTATGTAGGGGTGGATTTATCCGCCCTCGGGAGCTTACGGCAGCTTAAGCAGCCGGTCCATTTTCGGCTTTGAGATCCCCATTTTAATGGTGGGTTATGGTTCATTAGCCACGTATTATGCTTACTGGATCTACTGAAGAGGCCTTTTTGGCAGGTAGGTAGCCTGCTACAAAGGTGGTTATCAGTCCGAAGATGAAGGCCAGGCCGTAGTCCTTCGCTTGGTAGGCCATGGGAAGATTAGCTAAGCCTCCTACCTCAAAAGGGATATGATTAACCCCAAAGGCTATTAGGTAGCCCAGTAACAGTCCTACTAGTCCTCCTATAATGCCAATGATCACAGACTGCGTAAGGAAAATTTGGACTATGTCTCTACTTTCAAAGCCCATGGCTTTCAGGATAGCAATCTCCCGTATCTTTTCATTCACCGTCATGTTCATAATGTTATAGATGCCAAATCCTGCTACCAACAAAATGGTCAGGGAAACTGCCAAGGCTATCATATCTCTCAGTAAATTGGAAGCATCCATTTGGCCGTTAGCCATTTTCCATGACTCTACCTCATAAGGGACCATGGGAGCTATCTTCTGCGCTACCTCTTCTGCCTGATTATAGTCTCTTACGTTGACCTGTATGTCTGTTGCATAGCTCCTGTTCTCATTTAGCAGTTGGCGTGTAGAAGCTATTTTCACAAAGGCTTTTCCCCTATCTACGGAGGCCAAAGAGGTTTCTATTAAAGCTACTATGGTATACCTTCTGGAAATCCCATCAGCAGTCTGTAGAAGTACATTCTCATATACCTTAAGTCCCAGCTTACTGGCAAGGCCTACTCCCATCACTATCCCATCACTTCTATACTTGAAAGCCTCCCAGTCCCCTTCCACCACATAGCCTGAGAGCCCAAAGAGCTTATCTTCATTTTCTACCTCTATGCCTGAGAGCAAACCACTTATACGGGTAGCCCCATTTTGATAAAACACATTCATGTTTACCTGAGGGGTTACTGCTGCTACTTCTTCCGTGAGCTTCACCGCCGCTATGACCTTATCTGCATTTCTGATGCCCTCTTTGTATTGAATCACCTTACTATTTCTTAGGTGAACCACTTTCCCTTCCCCAGCGGTGGATACCAGCAGATTGGTTTTATCTTCTGGCAAATCATTATATATGCGGATATGTGCTAAGGTGCTGAAGGCAAGGTCTGATTGAAGGTTATTCACACCAGACATGAAGCTGTTCATGAACACATACATAGAAATCCCAAAAGTTACGCTCAGCATAGCTACCAGGGACTGTTTCACCCTGGAGCTAAGGTGGGAAATGGCTATTTTATAATTGGTGGAATAGGCCATGGTTAGTTGTTTTCTGGTAGGAGAATAACCTGTGATTCTGTTAATCCTGATAACACCTCTGTCCAATCTGCCTGCTGAAGCCCTATCTCTACTTCCTGGCTACTTCCATCTTCCAGCAGGACATGGGTTCCGTCTGTTAGGTAGGCTGTGGGAACCACAAGTGCGTTTCTATGGGTATTGATGATGATATTTGCCTGAATCTGTGTATAGGGAAACAGCTGAGAAGGGAATTCTTCAAATACTGCTTCTGCCATAAAGGATTGTTCCTGCGTATCAAAAGAAGGGAAGATCTTACTAATTCTGGCCTTATGGACATTATCAGGATCAGTGTTTAAAGATATCATGGCCTCCTGCCCTACCTTAATCCGATTAATGTCTTCCTCCGCTATGAATAGCTTCATCACTAACTCTCCTCCACCTACCTGGGCTACACTCTCTCCCCTTCTCACCAAATCACCTTGGGTTTTATAGACGGTCAGCACCTGGCCGTGAATAGCAGAGGCAAGGAAGAAATCCCGGTTGCCTTCTTGCTGGAGAATGAGCTGCGTCTCTGCATTCTGGAGATTCAGTTGAGAGGCTGTGAGTAATTCCGCCAAGGATTCTTCCTGTATTTCCAGCTGGTGTTTACTATTCTCAAACTGAAGCCTAGCCTTATCATACTCTACCTGGGAAACTGCTCCTGTTTCTACCAGCTTTTCGTACCGACTTAGGTTATTCTTATCAGTAGTTAACTGTGATTGGGCCTGGGCTATTTGTAGCTCCATCTGACGTATTTGTGGAGAATCATCTTTCAGCTTCCGTTGGGCATCTATATAGGTAACTTCTGCATTAGTAAGCTGAGCAGCCTGAGATTCATTTGATAAGACAAAGAGAGGCATCCCTTTTTTGACGGTATCTCCTTCTTCCACAAAGGCTTCCAACAGGTAGGATTCAGTGTTAGCAGTTACTAGGTATTCCTCATCTGGAATCAACTGGCCGCTGGCAAATACAGCATCTATGATGTCTGTTCGTTTAACCTCTGCACATTCCTGTTGGCTACAGCTAGTAGCAGAAATTCCCATGAGTATTAAGAGAGTGAATGAATATATATACTTGTTCATCTTATGGATTTCTTGAGATAATACTAGCGTAATGGCTGTAAAGGGTTGATAGATTATTGAGATAGCTGTTTTCTGACTGTAAGTAATCTTCAAAGGCTTTTAAGGAGGCATCCAGGCTCAGAAGGCCTTCTTCATACTTTTGGAATGTCAGAACGCTATTGGTTTCAAAGAGCTGGTAATTTTCATAGGAAGTAGTAAGTAGAGACCAGCTCCTTTGGTACTCTTCCAATAGGAAAGTATCTTCTATTTCACTGGTTCTTCTTGTATCTACCCACTCTTGATAGGCTATATCTCTTTCTATTTTGGCAGCCTTTACCTTGTTCTTGGTGGCAAAGCCATTGAAAATAGGAACCTGTAGTCCAAAGGAAATATAGCTGTAGTCATTCCAGGCTGAATTACTAAAGGACAGCCCAAAATCATCTCTAAATTGCTGCTTTCCCCAGTAGGAATTAATGGTTAGTGTAGGCAGATAGGCTGCTTTTTCCATGTTTACTTGTATATCCGCTTGCTCAAGTTCTATCTCACTAAGCTTGACAGAAGCATCTGTTTGCATATCCATGGAAAGGCCTAATACGGGCAAGGTATTCTTTACTTCTTCTGTAAACTTCAAGTCTGTGCTGAAGCTGGTCCCCCATAATTTTCGTAGTTCCTGCTGACACTGATCCAGTAAGGACTCATACTGGATGATGTTTTGACTGATGTTATTCCGGTTGATAAGGGACTGGTTGAGGGCCAACTGATCTATAAGCCCTTCTTCGCGCTTCTGCTTGGAGATGGTCGCTATACTGTCTGCCAACCTAAGATCTTGCTGGCTGATCCTTAGGGCTTTCTCCGCTACCAGGGCTGTGTAGTAATATAGGGCTACCTGCTCTTTTAGCGCCTGTTCAAATACTACTGTCTGCTGGCTTAGGTATAAACTATTCTGCTGTGTCATTTTAGCCTGTAACCTGCTTTTTTGATCCAGTAAATTTTTAGACATGGTGATCCCTGCATTGTAGGTATACTGCTGACCGA
>JBCCLI010000336.1:0-7431 GCA_039026975.1 Bacteroidota bacterium
ATTATAGGAAAAATTATTTCAAAGAGGAAAGTTTCAAATTCAGCCTCAAATAGTCAATTTGAAAGAGACACTAAAGATGATATAAAAATGCTGATCAATAAAGTTAAATTTATTTTATCTAAGGTAGAATAATATTAATATTCCATAAACTTTTAGATTTGAGGTGGCCTTAATTTTTTGAGACAGTCTATTCCAAAATAATTTACTTTTAAAATCCGTAGAGCTCATGTAGCCTATTTCAGAATAGTGAAGATGCTTATGTACGCTTCTGATCATTTTGCATGTCAAGGACAAAATCCAGCTTAACAGACTCAGAGGTTGTTTGCCCAAACCTGCGTAGGACTAATTCATCTTCTCCTACATCCCGTAGGTAGGTAAGGCTAAGCCTGTATAAACCGTTATGAAGATTGACGTATCTTACCTTTTTGGTTTTGCTGACAGGCATGATAAAGAAACGTGTATGATCCCGGTTCCTAACCACCTGAATATACTCTTCCATGAATTGCTTAGCAGGAAAGAAGGGATGAACCTGTAAGATCTCATCTTCTTCATTTAGAAGCTGAACCCTCATTTTTTCTCCAGAGAAAGGTTGTATATCCATTTCTGCAAAGAGATGTACTTCTTCTATGGATTCATGGGTGGCATTACTTTCTCTTCCATAAAAAATAACAATCTTAGTGCCCACTGGATAAATGGACTCTTCTTCAAATTGGTAGAAGAGAAGAGAATCTTCTGCGTCCATGTTTTCCTGGTAAGCCACTCTGTATCCTGATAAATCTCTTTCTTCTAGCACCAGCAGCTCCACTCTCTGGGTTCTATCATCATTATCGCCTGTCTGATTCTGGGCCTTTCCTGAGATATATGCATCAATGATCTTTACAGCTGCTTTTTGGCTCATGATATCTCCTTCATATGGGACACTTGACAAGCCTATATTTGGGACTCTCTCATGGGGAATGGGCTCAGGGCTTTCTAGCATAAATCCATAGGCCCCATGGCTATCATTTAGCAGGGTAATTTCTACCTGAGCAGGTAGGGTTCTCGGAACCAAGTCAAACATGGTCAATAACTGCTCAGCTATTTGGTACTCCTTTTCTGGTTCTACACGCCCCATTAATCCAAACAGACTGCTTACATCTATCTCATGGGAAGGATCTCGCTGTAAGGCCAAGCTCTCCCACAGCCTATGTTCAAAAGAATGCATATGATGCCAGAAATTGGCATAACGAGAGGTAATAAAGTGAAACTCGTATACGACATCTTCTGTACCTGCCAATAGTTGGGCAATGTATTGGGTGCGAGCAGCTAGTGCTAGATGGGGCGTTTGAGCTAAGAACTCCTGGCTTTGATCAGGGGTAACTACACTGACCCCATTACAATTATCTTTATCCCACAAGGTCTGATAGGCCGTTTCCTCACGTGTAAGGACTAAGCTGGTATTATCCCCCCAGCCATTGATAAATATTTCTTCCTCATCTTCTGTCAGAACAGGGTTCCGATTATTATCCATTAGTCTCATGCCCAGGGTTAGGCCAGCAGCCTGATACATTTGCTCCACATATGAGTCGTTGAAAATGATACCTACATCATATGAACGGTAGTGTAAGTGTTGTACTTCATTGGGTGGGCCTCCCGCTGGAATACAGGCCTGTACGTAGGAGGCCAAGTTTACCAGTGGACCGCCAATAGGATATTTCTCACGCTCAGCAGCATCCACGGCGGAAACATCTACCCCGGGAGGATTCCCAGTTTTGAAGTATATATACTCCGAAAAAGTTTGTTCACTCCAGGTATCATTCCCCTTCTTCCTACGCTTACTTATTGTGTCTATTTTCAGTCGGTAATAGGTGTTTGGAGAAAGGATATGGGCCGAATGTTTTCCCCAATTTTCTTCCAGGGTGGTTCTAAAATGAGTCTGTCTCTGTGATACCTCTTTCCTCGCATCTACGAGTGATTGAGGTATGCCACTCACACTGGCTAACGCAAACTCTCCTTCCAGCCTAATACTGTCTACTTTTGCTGGTAGTTCTTCAATCTGTATGGTTGATTGTTCAGCAGATTTTACCTGAAAAAAGATACTATCAAGTTTCTTCCCGCCTTCATCTAGGAAGTATATATGACCAGTAGACCCTTCAGAAAAAGTGAATTTAAGACTAGCCATAGGAACGGGAGGTCGTACTGAGAACTTTCTTTCGTGGGTATACCTATACTTATTCCAGCAAATCTTCTTAATTTCAAAGTTGAGGCCAATGAACTCCACTTTTCTAATGGGCCTTCCCTTAGTGGAAGAAAGCCTAATAACATCAGGATTTTTAGTGCAATGGCTGAAATCTTCTACTCTGTCTACTTCTATGGCGTTTTCATCATAGGCTATTACGCGAGGATTATATAATCCATTAACCATCAGAACAATTTCAATTTTATCAGGGGAGGAGGGAAAGTGATTAGCTGGAAAACTGATATGAGCTGGCGTAGTAGGATTACTCCTATTAATGTACAATTCCGTTTGCCTGTAGTAATCTAGATAGGGTTCTCTCTCCTTCCTGTAATGTATATATTCCTGGGGGAAATTGGCTGCCCTAATCCTAACCTTCCTAGTGGTCATCTGATTCCGTTTGCTGTTAGGGTTACGTATGGCTACCATCAGACAGTCAAACTCTTCTATTTCCTTTAGCCCTACTAAGGCATGTACTAGTGAGGGATCAGATCCTTTTTGTGGAAAAACCTCCATAGGATAATCAGCAAAAAACTGCCATCCATCTTCTTCTAGGATAGGATACACAACTTCCCCTTCTGGTAGCCCGCCAAAGTCCATAGATTCCCAACTGAGGGGAGGCATTTCTATACAGGGATACCCCGGATTCTGTAAGCCTAGTTGGTAGATCCAAGTACTGTTATCTTCCAAAAGTCTGGAGATTTCCAGAGAGGTGCTGGCGTTAATCAACAGTTTTGTATTGGCCATTTCAGCACTGTCCGGAATAGCTTGCCAGGAGGCTATCATAGAAAAATCGCTCATCCCATCTCCACTGCTCTGCCAGTTAAGGTTCTCAAGGTTTGAAGCCCAGCTTGGAGAATATGATAAGTCTATATCTGCCAACTCATAGCAGAACTCATACCCACCTACGCTTTCAATGGATGGAATCACAACCGTATTGCTGCAAATAAGGCTGAGATCAGCTACTGATTTATCAAAGTTCACAGCCAGAAATACATCAGGTGGCACTACTGCCAGGGTATCTTCAGCTATATTACCTACTGAAGTAGTAGTCCCGTCCCATAGTCCATCAGCATCTAACGCATACCTACTTACTTTTTGTATATCCCAGTTCTCTGACACCTTCCTATGTTCTACCCCTTGTATACTAGCTAGCGGTATAGGGAATGGGGGTACCCCCTCCTTTTCCCATCTGACATTAATATTAGCTTTAGGATTACCCAGAGGGGTTTTTAACTCTACTCTCACATTGCCTTCCAGCAGTAAGGGTTTAGGGACTTCCACTCTTGCATCTGCTTCTATGGAGAGTCCTAACCCTATACCAAAGGCACTTAACTCCACACGACCTATCCATCCGAAGGTACCGATAGCCTGAAGAGGCGCCCAGCTTACTTCCAGCGTTCCGCCCATCCAGGATTCCAATACTACCTTGAGAACTCCATAGTTCTCATTGACACCTACTCCAATGAATACGCCCAAGGCTAGCCCCTCACTATCAACCATGAAGTAGCTCTCTGCTGTGAAGAAACCCAGGACATTGGCAATGAGTCGCTTAGATTCAGGCTGATCTTGACCCATGTATAAATGCCAATCACGCTCACTGCCAGCAGCTACATATAACTCAGAACTCCCACTAACTTGAAGTAAATCCCCACCTGAGTCTGCCGGATACTCAAAATTTATCCCGATGTTCATGAGGAAGGTGCCAGAAGGAATATCCAATACTGCCAATAACCTAAATGGATAATTCTCTGAACTGGAAAGGACTTTCACAAACCCCTCAATCAGGATGACTGGTCCAGGCACCAGTACGGCCAGTATGACTTTAGCCTTTACTGTAAAGGCATTATCAGCTAAGGTGCCTACAGATACTCCTGCGCCAAAGGCAAGGGCATCCTCTTCACTGATCCAATTATCTACATCCGTCATAGAAGGACGGTTCCCAGCTGGCTCGTAGGTTATTAATCCCTGATAGTCCAGGGTCATGTTATATCCAAATAATCCAGCCAGCCCAAATAACCCCAAGGTGGGCGGAAGAATGGGAATACCAACAGGTAATTCCACATTTAGAAAAATATAGAAGAATTTATATTGCCCATTATCTCCTGCTATGAACTGGGCATCAAACCCTGCCCCGTTCAAAACAGTAAGCCCTACTTGAATGCCTCCCTTGAACCCTCTATTTCTGAGGCCCGTTTGTTCATCTTCTTCATCAAAGAAAGTAGCTGCTCCCTTAAACGTGAGAATTTCCTGTATCTCGAATTCCAGGTATACCCCTCCTACTTTCAACCTCGGTTCATTGGTTTCTCTATTCCACATTACCTGTAGCCCCTCTACCCCACCCCTCAGAGGTAATCCAGATACTAATTGGATTCCACCGGAGAAGCCTACCCAGTTATAGGTATCTCCCTGAAATACATCAGATCCGAATCCTATCTGACTGATTTCAATCTTAAACTTATGGAAATCGAGGGTTTTCAGCTCTTCCAAGTCAATCCATCCTCCATCCACTTTTACCTCTCCCCTGGAGTTAACTGTCAATCCGTCTACCTGAAGACTTGGCCAGCTTAAGTCAGCAAGTAAGGGTTGCATTTCTCCAGTTAAGGTTAAGGCATATATGCTGGACTCTTTTGAAAAAGCTAAACTATTAACCTGAAGACGTATGATGTCTTCCTTCTCTAGTTGAATTAACCCATTTACAGAGGCTATCCCTATGGTAAAATCTCCCTCATTTGTGAGGCTAATAAGCACATCTAAAGCTGCCTCAAAAAAGGGAACCTTCAGTTTTCCTTGAATGGCAGAGCCTGTGAGCGTATTCTGGTGGAAAGAAAGTTCAATACTGCTAAGGGCAAAGGCAAAGCCTAAAAACTCTCCGACCCCATTTCCTTCAAAGGTATTGGTGGTCTGATTATAGGTATTTACCCAATTCCCGGAAATATATCCACTTACTCCCCCATTACCAATATGGAAATTGGTGAGGGCTAATTCATTAGGGGCAATGGGTACGTTAATACTCTCTGGTAAATGTAAACTTAGGCTCCGAAAAACCACGCCCTTCCATGATTCTGGTAACCCTAAGGCAGTAGATTCTGGAAGAGCTGTTTGTTCTGACAGGTCAAAGGCTATTTCTCCCTCAATCACTACACCCGTGTTTCCAATCATGACAGGCCGTAGGGTGAAGCTATTTCCCGCTACAAAAGTAACTGTAAAGTCCTGGTCTATTTCCACCCCAGCAGATAGAGGAAATAATACATTTTCATGATCTGGGTCAGGGATATAGGCTCCATTACTAAGGATAACGGGCTTAAGCAGCTGACTGGTAATGCTTAACCCTAGGCTTCCTAGTAGTTGAACACTATTGCCGTTATTTTCCTCCATTATCCAGGCAACTATTAGAGCAGGATTATTAATTCCTCCCATTATTAACTCTAGCCCATCTATCCCAACTAAGTTGAACCTTGCTTCTTCAGAAATGGAAAGATGGTACTCCACCTTACTTTGCTCAGGAGCAGGCTGAGTAACTATATAGTTGGTAATAAAAACCCGACTTAACATTTCTTCTACTACTCCTGATGGAGAAATAACGTCTAGTGGAATAATACTTCCATCAAAAGCTGTTAGTAAAGGGATCCCTTCCATAATTATCTAAGATTAGCTGGGCCTGCGTAGGGCCACCCTATATTATTCAGAATCAAAGCATGGCTAGGCCACCAAAATAGGTTACTGAAATCGTAGGGTCTTAGCCTACCTGTTTGGTTTTGAACACAATTCATAAAATTATCAAAACCCGTTTCTCTATCCATAAATTGAGAAGGGGGTTGCTGACTATGCTCTTCGAATAATTCTACTCTTAAATTCTTTACGAATAGATTCTGCTCATCTACTACGCCAATTTTTATTTCCTCATCATGACACATACTTCTTTGGTCAAAATTAGCAGAGCCGATCAGGGCAAACTCATCATCTGCAATGACTAGCTTAGAGTGTACATAAATAGACCCATCATTATTAGCTATGTAGCCTGCAAAAAAGCTGGTACCATACTGGTTAGCAATATTTTGGAGGTAGGTTAAGGAATAGTGTCGTTGGTATCGTTGGTAATATTTAAGTGGCCAGGGATTACCCTCTGCAAGTATAATTCCTACTTTCACGCCTCTTTTTAGGGCTGTTCCAAGTAGGAATACCAAGTCCGTTACCTGAGCAAGAAGATGAGGAGGCTGATCACAGCAGGGAGGCCAATTGAAGGTTAACAATGTCTGTTCTTCTATATAAATATAAGACTGCGCCTTTACAATGGCATTCATGGTGGATGCCCAAATAGAAAATTCTCCCCCCTGCGCAGCTGTGGCCCAAGTATAGGAATTCTCAGCTATTCCATAGGTCCTTAATACCTGTACAGAATGGGATCCTACCACAGGGTAGGTTCCAACAGGAGTTGTAATGAGGGGTTGAGTAGGTTGAGTTCTTTGTATTTCTGATGCAACTGCCCCACTCTTGGAAATATTCTCTACCTCTTCTGTTGACATCATAGAAAAGGCGACTGTAGAGGAATTGACGTTCATGCTTCTGGAGGGATCATTCCATCTTTCTACAAAGGAATGCTCAATGTCTGCTACTGCTGGCCCTTCTACTAGTGCCCCCACCTCATGGGTAATATTATCATAATTCCCAGAGTGGCTGTCATCATCTAACCTATTTACGCTCACATCAACTGAGCCAATAAGAGCCCATCCAGAAGTATTACTTCTCACTATTAAAAACTTTCCATGATTACTTCCTGCCCTGGGAAATCTACGATCCCTAATAGCTTTGACTGACTGTGCTAACAAATAATTTGCAGAGGGAATATTTGTATCAAGAACTGCTACATTATCATTTATAATCTGTCTTACATCTTTCCCATTATTGTGCTGGGCAATGAGGACATCCAAAGCCGTAGAAGAAGGAATTGTAGCTACCGTTTGGACATTATCTATTCGCCAATTGCTATTGTAGATATGGGTTACATCAGCCCTTGTTACAAGATTATACCATTCTTGTAAATAATTTTCTCCATCTCTAATAAAAGTCAGGTTATTCCCATCCGTGTGATTAGCCAGTGGAGCTCCAGGATAGCGGAAGTTCATCCCCAGGTTAGCAAAGGTAGTGGAGATCAGATTGGGCAATTGATCAGGGTCCACTGTCCCCTCATTCTCAGGGTCCACATTCTCGAAGTC